>CBDAFK010000197.1:0-5075 GCA_965195235.1 uncultured Desulfobacterales bacterium
CAAGCATTAATACAATACTTAAGACCACGTATGAATTCAGTAAGTTATATATTCTTTGTGCCTGTCCCTGGCACAAGTCGTGGAGTGCTGGTTAAAAAAGACCGATGAATCATTTCGCTTGAAAAATTGAATTTGGCTCCTTTACCGCCTTGACTTTGATAGAAATCAAGGGTGCGAAATTTGAGGTAATTATATCAACCATTTTTTACTGACACGGCATGCAGGGACACTTGACAATGTTCTACTTTATTGGCATGATTCGACAGGCTGAATAGTTAAAGAATAGATCGATTATGTCGGCACCGATCACATCCATCACCGATTATACAACCTTCTTGGCGACAGGAGAAAGGCTGTTTTATTTATCTATTTTTTATGCGCGACACTTGCTATCAGCGCCATAACCCTTCGCTATGCAAGGCCGATGGATGGCGTACTCCTCGTTGTTCAAGCCTTTTTAGTTACCATAATAGTATCTATCGCAGAATATTCGGGCCGTAAACGCTGATTTTATTTTGATGCTGTTGACATCGTTTCATATCAAAGTTACTTTACACGTTTGATTTTTTTGTAACACTTTCGCGTAAAGGAAAATATATTATGATCAAACTTGATTTTAATAAGCTGGGCGGTCTTTTGCCGGCCATAGTTCAGGATTATCAAAGCAACGAAGTTTTGATGCTTGCTTTTATGAACGAAGAAGCATGGGAGGCCACACTTTCCACAGGCAAGGCCACATATTATAGCCGTACCCGCAAGGAATTATGGGTAAAAGGCAAAACATCAGGAAATATGCAAATCGTAAAGGAAATAAGAATCGATTGCGATAATGATACTGTGCTTTTAAAAGTTGAGCAGATCGGCGGAGCTGCATGCCACATGGGATACAGGAGCTGTTTCTTTAAAAAGATTGAGCACGGGCCTGCCCGCAACGCTCTCGCCCGTCCGCCATCGGCTTCGCCTCAGGCGAATGCCGGGCGGGCTTGCGAGGCGGGCGGGTCTGTCAGAATTATTGGAAAGCCTGTATTTGACCCCGAGGAGGTATATAAAAAATGAAAACAAAATTAAAACTGGGCATCCCCAAAGGAAGTCTGCAAAACGCTACAATTGCTTTGTTCAAGCGCTCAGGGTGGAAGATTAATATCAATGGCAGAAGCTACTTCCCGGAAATCAACGACGATACAATAGAGTGCGCCATATGCAGGGCTCAGGAAATGTCCCGTTATGTTGAAAGCGGAACTCTTGATGCAGGGCTCACAGGCAAGGACTGGATAGCTGAAAATGGGTCCGATGTTCATGTTATAAGCGACCTTATTTATTCCAAAGTAAGCGCGCGGCCTGCGCGATGGGTTCTTGCAGTTCCTTATGATTCACCGATCAAGACAATCGAGGATCTTCAAGGGAAGAAGATAGCTACTGAACTGGTAGAATTTACAAGAAAATATTTTGCCGAGCGTGGGATTGAAGTAATCGTTGAATTTTCATGGGGAGCGACTGAGGCAAAGGTTGTTTCCAAACTGGCGGATGCTATTGTTGAAGTTACGGAAACCGAAGCCACCATAAAGGCGCATGGGCTTCAAATTATCCACGAATTGATGCAGACCAATACCCAGTTGATAGCAAATCACAATGTCTGGAAGAACCCTGAAAAGAGAGAAAAACTTGAACAGATTGCCCTTTTGTTAAAAGGCGCTCTTTTAGGTGAAAAATTGGTCGGACTTAAGATGAATGTCCCTGAAACACTTCTTGAAGAGGTTGTATCATTGCTGCCGAGTCTCAATGCTCCTACAGTTTCTCCTCTTTACCAGTCAAAATGGTTTTCGGTTGAGACCGTGGTTGACTCAAATAAAGTAAGGGATCTTATCCCAAAACTGTTAAAAAGCGGCGCTGAAGGTATAATTGAGTATCCGCTCAATAAGGTAGTATAACCTCAATTGATATGGATTAAGGATTAGAGGATTAAGGATTAGAGGATTAAGGATTAAGGTTAGAGGATTAAGGGATTAGCTTATTAGTCTGACCTGCCGCGACGGGCGCGCTCGCCGTGCTTGCGCACTGTCGCAGCAGGAGCACGGCGGGAGGCTGTTAGGTCAGGCGTGGTCGCTCCGCTCCTCAAAAATCCCCTCTGAACCTCTGAACCTCTGAACCGTGAACGATTACAGGATTATATTACAATAAAAAAAATATCAGCGATGATCAGCGTAGATCGGTGGCTGAATAATTACTTTCTTATTTAATATGAAAATAAAGTCTTCCGAATTTATTAAAAGCGCTGTTAAGCCATCCCAGTATCCTCCAGCTAATTTCCCTGAAATAGCTTTTTCAGGGCGTTCCAATGTGGGTAAATCTTCTCTGATTAATACGCTCTTAAACCGGAAACGTCTGGTAAAAACCAGTTCTACACCGGGGCGTACCCAGCTTATCAACTTTTTTTTAATAAACAGCGCCTTTTGTTTTGTTGACCTCCCAGGATACGGGTATGCCAGGGTCCCGGCATCTGTGCAAAAAAAATGGGGTCCGATGATTGAAACATATTTTTTGACCAGAAACACATTAAAAGGGATTGTGCTGATAATAGATATTCGGCGCACACCCGGTATGGAAGAATTGGAATTTATTGCATGGTTTAGCCGCTTTGAAATTCAGCCCATCCTGGTTCTGACAAAGACAGATAAGCTTTCAAAGACAAAACAGATAAAGCGGCAGCTTGCTATAGCAGAAAAACTTGAAGTGGATAAAGATAATCTAATCCTCTTTTCTGCCAGAACAGGCCGCGGGAAAAAGGATGTCTGGAATGCGATTGAGAAATTGATAGGGATTGAGGGATTGAAAAAAAATGAACATCGAACATCGAACATCGAACGTCCAACGTCGAATGAAAAACAAAAGAAACAGAGGTAGGAGATCAGAGGTCGGATGCCAGAGGTCAGAGGTCGAAAAAACAGCAACCCTGAACCTTTGTTTTTTATTTAGTGTTTGTTTTTTTATTTGATTTTAGAATAATTTGAGGAGCGGAGCGACATCATTATTCGACGTTCGACGTTCGATGTTCCTGTCTGCGTGCGGACACGCACAGGCAGGCGATGTTGGACGTTCATCTTTCAATCAATTCCTGAATTCGCAATTAAGGATAGCGAATTCCTCTATGGAGTATGGATGGATATAAATGAAAAGAGTACTGGTTTTAAATCCGGATTTGTAGCAATTGCAGGTGCGCCCAATGCAGGAAAATCAACACTTTTAAACCGGATGCTTGGCGAAAAAGTTTCCATAACGTCAAAAAAGCCCCAGACTACACGTAACCGCATAACAGGAGTGGTTCATAGACCCTTTTCTCAGATTGTTTTTATCGATACACCCGGTATGCACAGGCCAAAAGGAAAGCTGAATGTCAGAATTGTGGATGTGGCTCTTTCATCCCTTGGCGATGTTGATATAGTGCTTGTGTTAGTGGATGTGTCAAATCCGGATCCAATTTCGGAAGACTTTATTGTTAAGCAGCTTCAAAAAAAGCAAAGAAAGGTTATCCTTGTGCTTAACAAGATAGACCTTGTGGATAAATCCATGCTTCTTTCCATTATAGATAAATGGTCAAAAGCTCATCATTTTGAGGCTATAGTGCCTGTTTCAGCGAAACACGGAGATCAGGTTGAAGCGCTTCTTGACTCTATGGAAAGCCTTTTGCCGGAGGGCCCGCCTTTATTTCCGGAAGATACTTTAACCGATATGCCGCAGCGGTTTATTGCCGCAGAAATAATTCGGGAAAAGGTTTTCCGTCTTACAGGTCAGGAAATACCTTATTCTACAGCGGTTACAATAGATTCTTTTTCAACAAAAAAAAGAGGAGCGCTTGTAACAATTAATGCTACTATTCATGTCGAGAAGGCATCCCAGAAGGGGATTATAATTGGAAAAGGCGGCAGTAAGCTGAAAAGGATCGGCGAACAAGCGCGCAAAGATATAGAAAAAATGGTTGGCGCCAAAGTCTTTCTTAAACTTTTTGTGCGTGTGCAAAAAGACTGGAGCAAAGACACCAGGGCGCTTAGGAATTTTGGTTACTGATGATTGTATCGTTTCATCCATGGTTTGAAGCAGATAAAAATATTATCTGTGCCGGCAGGGAGCCGGATAGCGGTGATCTTGCTGCTATAAAGACCGCTGATGCGGTAGTTCTCCCCCAGGGATGCTATAAATCCCTGTACAATATGGCGCGTGATAACTGCGCAAATGTTTTCCCTGATTTTGATGCAAAGTTTAAATATCCAGGCAAAATCGGCCAGATTAAGCTGTTTCAAGAAAAAGGGGTTTCACTTCCAAAAACAGTGATATTCCGTAATACAGATTCTTTTATCCCGAATTTTGCAAGCTTCTCAAAATGTCATTGCTTTGATTTTCCTTTTGTATTCAAGTTTGACTGGGGAGGCGAAGGGGAAAATGTTTATTTAATAAAGTCGGTGAAAGATCTTCAGGGGGTTTTGCAAAAAGCCGCTATCTATGAAAGCACAGGTCAGGCGGGTTTTTTAATGCAGGAGTATATTCCATCTCAAAGCAGGTCATTAAGAGTAGTCGTCATAAACCGGAAGATAATTACCTACTGGCGGGTTTTGAAAAACAGGGAAGGATTTTGCTCCAACCTGTCGCAAGGGGCTGTTATAGATTTTGATGCTGATCCGGACTTGCAGGAGATGGCTGCTTTTTTGGTAAAAAATTTTTGCAGGCAGGCGAAAATCAACCTTGCAGGCATTGATATTTTATTTTCATCAGATGCCCAAATAAAAGAGCCGCTTTTTCTTGAGATAAATTATTTTTTCGGCAGAAAAGGTCTTGGCGGATCTGAAAAATATTATGAATTACTGGTGGCGGAAATCAGGAGATGGATAAAGAGTCTGTAAAACCGTTTGCATACGATTTAGACGAAGCAGACATAAAAAGGGAGCGCGGCAAGGCAAGAGAACTCAGAGCATCCCAGTGGTGGAAACGCCGTTGCGCAAAGGGTGTATGTTATTATTGCGGTCGCCTTGTCCCGCCAAAGGAGCTTACCATGGACCATATTGTTCCGATAGCACGTGGCGGCA
>CBDAFK010000198.1:0-3690 GCA_965195235.1 uncultured Desulfobacterales bacterium
CCTCACACCGGTATATTCCCATGCTTTTTAGGAGGCCTGGTCTCCCGCTTGCTGCACATTACCTCAAGGGCATCGATTAAACGGGGCCTTGTCTCTGCCGGCACAATCACAGCGTCAATATAGCCCCTGCTTGCCGCACAATAAGGATTTGAAAAAAGATCCTCATATTCTTCAATTTTTTCTTTGCGCATTGCAACAGGATCTCCGGCCGCCTTAATCACTCTACGATGGATGATATTAGCCGCCCCACCGGCTCCCATTACGGCAATCTGGGCGCTTGGCCACGCAAAAGCCATGTCTGCGCCAAGATGTTTTGAAGACATTGCAATATAGGCACCTCCATAGTCCTTCCGCGTAATAAGAAGCATCTTCGGAACCGTTGCCTCTGAATAACACCAGAGCAGCTTTGCTCCATGACGGATAATTCCGCCCCATTCCTGCTGACTTCCGGGAAGATAACCAGGGACATCGGCTATAGTCAGTATCGGAATGTTAAAGGAATCGCAAAAACGTATAAACCGCGTAGCCTTGTCAGAAGCGTCAATATCAAGACATCCAGCCAGAATTTTCGGCTGATTTGCGATAATGCCAATGGCTCTTCCGTTCAGCCTGGCAAAACATACGATTATATTCCTGGCATAATGCTCATGGGGCTCAAAAAAATCTCCATTGTCAACTATTGATCTTATCACATCCTTCATGTCATACGGCTGGTTCGGATTATCAGGAATAATTGAGTCAAGAGCAGGATCTGTCCGGGCAGGGCTGTCCCCGGTATCCTCAGCAGGCGGATCCTCCATGTTGTTTGACGGCAGATATGAAAGGAGCTGTTTTATTTTATTTATAGCGTCTTCATCGTTTTCACCTGCGAAATGGGCAACCCCGCTTTTTTCGTTATGCGCCATGGCCCCGCCGAGATCCTCAAATGTAATTTCCTCTCCTGTAACAGACTTTATCACCTCAGGACCTGTAATAAACATATAGCTACTGTTTTTTACCATAAAAACAAAATCTGTCATGGCCGGCGAATAAACCGCCCCTCCGGCTGTGGGCCCCATAATCGCTGAAATCTGTGGAATAACTCCGGAACTGGCTGAATTTCTAAAAAAGATCTCGCCATATCCTGAAAGAGCATCAATCCCCTCCTGTATTCTTGCCCCTCCTGAATCGTTAATGCCCACAAAAGGTGTCCCTGCCTTGAGAGCAAGATCCATGACCTTGCATATTTTTTTTGCGTGCATTTCACCCAAACTGCCCGCCCTGGATGTAAAATCCTGTGAAAAAGCAAACACATGCCTTCCATCAACAAGTCCATGACCTGTTATCACTCCATCGGATGGAATCTCAACCTTTTCCATACCGAAATTTACGCACCTGTGCGAAACAAACATATCGATTTCCCGGAATGTTTCAGGGTCAAATAAAAGGTTTAATCTCTCCCTCGCTGTCAGCTTCCCTTTTTCATGCTGGTTTGCAACCAGCTTGTCGCCGGCCATCTTCAGGATTTTCTCTTCCATCTCCTTTAGATGCCTTATTTTATCTTCCACAATACCCATTATCTGTTTCCTTTCACTTTAAGATATTAGGTGTTAGGTGTTAGGTGTTAACTAACTGGTATTATTTGTGTTTTGCGGCGTACGCCTTGAGAAGAAACGTGATTAATTTTGAACCGGAGAACCGCAGAACAAGGAACCGCAGAATGTCGAAGTAAAAAACTTCATAATTCGAAATTCCTTGTTCGACATTCGACATTCAGATACCTCCGACCTCCGACCTCCGACTTCTGACTTCTAATCCCTCAATCCCTATTCCCCCATCAGCGGCGCAAGATCATAAGTTATGACTGTGCTTTTTGCCTTTTGCCCTATTACATCACGTTTGCTTACAATTGCAGCCACAAGCTCAAGCTCGCCGTCATTGTTAATATCCCCTATTGCATAGTCGCAGATATAACCTGAAACCTTGCGGGTATGCCAGTTTTTGGCAAGGCCAAGCCCGTCCCATGAAAGGGATTCAAACCAGGCTCCGCTGTAATGGCGAAACCTTCTAAACAGGTGGCCTGAAATTGATTTATTTTTTATTGTAATCAGTTCTGTTTTACCGTCTTTGTTCAGATCGACGATATAAAGCCTGTGCGGCAAATAGACACGGCTTTCATAATCTCCTTCCTTGTCCTGAAAATCGATATCAATATAGTTTTCACTGCCTCCGAACCGGTCTTCACTTTTCCATTCCTGGCTTCCGCCGGTTGTATATATCCTCAGCCGCTCCTCCTCGTCAAATGCAGCTACAACCTCGCCTTTTGTATTTAAAAGATCGCCCATGGTAAACCCGAAAACCGTAATATTTTCCGGCAGCCCCATAGCGATTTTGCCCTGTGGCTTATAACCGCTGCCTGTCCAGACAAGCTCATATACGCCCGGCATAAAAAGGTCGGATATGCCCATTTTCTGCCCCACAAGCATAGGGCCAAGCACAGGACGGGAAATGACCCTGAAATACCAGTTTTCACCATCTGCAATAGTTTTAAAGTCGCTGCCATTGAATTCCAGGACAAATGAGTCAAGCGATTTGCTGGATTTATTCAGGCATGTGACAAATATTTCAGCATTTCCGTTTTTGTTTATATCCGCAACATCAACGGCAAGATATTTATAGTATTTTTCGCCTTCTATCTCCTTTATTTTGATAAAACGATCATTTTCAGACCTGTAGATATGCACTTTTTGGTTTGTAATCATTATCGTTTCAATCTTGTTGTCTCCGTCAACATCGCCTAACGCCAGGCCTTTTATCTGCATGCGGAAATTTTTGCTTTTCCAGAATCCCGGGGTCGCGTCGCTACGGCCTGTCATGACAAAGGGAGACCTGCCTCCTCCTGCTTCTTCCGGCTCAACAAACTCTCCAGAAAACAGACGTTCAGGATGCATATACTGGGATGGTCTTTGTGCAGGAGCTTTTTGCTGGGGAAGCTGCCTGACTGCGATTTTCCTGTTAAACACCTTTTCGTTGATTTCTTCGGCAAACAGATTAAGGCGGGGGATTACCTCTTCCATGCCTTTGCTCTGGTTATAAAAGGAAAGGGTCGGTCTGGCATCGGAAATATCCACCATTTTTGCGTCCAGGCTCACGCTGTTTCCAAATATGGTAAGACTGCCGAAAAGCACGTAATCGGCCTTCAGCATGGAGCCGATTTTGCGCGCATTTGCCTCATTTAAAGGGGCTGCAATGGTCTTAACTGCCGCGGCTGTTTCCTGCCTGGCAATAACAGAAACTTTGTTTTCCCATGAAAGTCGGGATGAAAGCATTGAAAGGATGCCCTCCTGCAGAAAGGCAAGGTCCTTTTCAGCATTCATCGTAAACGGCACGATTGCAATCCTGCTTTGCTTTGCGGATGCATGAGCAGGGAGACCTGTAATTATTATAAGGGCAAGGCTAAGAATAAAAAGCAAGCTGGTTTTAAATATTGATATTTTCAAAAAATCCTCCATTTAAATTAAAGTGCCTAAAGTTAATGTATTCTGTCTATTTTGAAATGACAAGTGAGCTAAAGTTGATGAACTCGTAAAAAATCCAAAATGCTCCCTCTCCCTCACGCGGCGCAAGCGCATGCGCTGCACGTGATGGGAGAGAGCTGGGGTGAGGGTGAATATAACGCTATTTCAACCGGTTACATCCCCCTCCCCTTTG
>CBDAFK010000199.1:0-10153 GCA_965195235.1 uncultured Desulfobacterales bacterium
ACCCAATCAGTTTATAACGAAAGTCGAATGCCTTTTTTCCATGCTCCCGTTACCGGCATATTTTATGAGGATATATCTTTTCCTTTTAATTTTCAATAAATTCTGGATTTGTTTTCATTTTTTATATCCCTTGCGGTTCCAAGAATTGTCAAACATGGTCTCTTTGTTTTTATATTTCTTAGAATATCCGGTTCGATTATACTCTTTATCATAATGACTGCCGGTATCATCATTGTCCCATTCAGTATGCCCGATCCGGTTCTGTTCGATATCATAATGAGTATCTTTGGTTTCCTCAGATGTGGTATATCCGGTGCGGTTCCACGAGCTGTCATAATGGGTCTGCCTGTCGCCGTCTATCACAGTATATCCGCTTATATTATTATGCTCATCATAATGCTTTACAATATCACCAGCTACGGCTGCAGGTACGGCAGTAAAGCACAATATGACAATAATTATAATATACAATCTGTTCATCTCTGCCTTAATACTGTTAGGGCTTAATCTTATTTTTTATTTCAATTTCTATTGTTTCAGCAATTTTTGAGTAAATTTCTTCCTGCTCGATTTTGTTTAACTTTAACAATGGTGTATCAGGTGAATTAATTGCCTGAAAGCAGGATAGGTTCTCATCACGTTTAAATCCGCAGGGTTTCAATATCACTGGCAATATTACAGTTCCCCTTTTTTCTGCTGAAGCAAGTAATGGCGGCAACTCATTGTCCAAGATGAAATCCGATGCTAAAAAATCAGCACTTATTAGAAGGACTGCTACAACCGCTTTATTCAGTGCAGAAATAATTTGTTCTTTCCATTTTTCGCCTGCTTTTATTTTGGTGTCGGCCCAAATATCTACAAGATTTTTACGTTTTAATGGTTTTAGATGTACTTGAAGTCGTTCCAAACATTCTTTATCAGCATGGCTATAGCTAATGAAAGCAGTAGGTTTATAATCAAGCTTTTTTGTTTGAGGATCATAAGGCTCAATAAATACCTTGGGGGTTTTGTGAGCCTCTATTAGTAAGGCTGACAGTCGCTTTAAAAGCTTTTTATGTAGCTGTTTTCTATCATAAATAATGACGCGTGTAACAAAGAAGTCAAATATTAATTTGCCTATTTGTGCTATGAGAATTGTTGGCTTTCTAAGAGCGTGAGCATATCCCAACTGGTAGAGACAACTTATGTTCTCTTCCGAGATATCAGCTATAATAATATCAGCTTCTTCAATCCTTTTATCAATTTTTTTGAATGCGGGTTTTAGCGTTACCTCTTTATCAGAACGAATTACTATAAAATTAAGTCCGGTTTCTTCTGATGCTCTGACTGATGCCGTCACTATGGTCGAATATACATCATCAAAATCAGGACTTAACGGAAGAATTGTAAATACTTTTGGCATTTGATTTTTTCCTAATTCGTAAACTTATGTTATGTGTCCTTAATTAAGACCATCTGAAATTACTGTATAAACAATTTTTTCATTCGTTGCTTTGTGAACTTCAAGAACATTATCTTTAAAACGAATCTTGCTCTGCCCTAACTGGTAAACAAGGTTCTGATAAAATGCCGGCCTTGCTAAATCCTTCTTAGTATATTCTCGATATGTGATAGTTAATGATTTGCCGTCCGTCCCCCCATAGATAAGCTCATAGTTGATATAGTCTGCATCAACGATTCTTTTTTCACCTTTTGATGTATAAAACTTTAGGTCATGTGGTGAAACAGAGAAAGTATAGACCATGATGACATCACTGCCAATGCTAAGCACCTTATTATGAACGCTTCCATCACTCTTTATTAACACCCCTTTATTTCTACGTTGGCTTGGAATACTAACCACTGTATATGTCTCTTTCCCGATCGTTGTCTCACCTATCACCGAGTAGTCTGTATTCTTGTTTCCTGTAATTGTTACTATGCCTCCTGAAATAATAAAATCATCAGAAGCTCGCATATAATTTGATTTATACCGATCGACTTTATAAGCTTTTACTTTTATAATAGGTTGTCCTACATAGGCCGATAGCTTCTGCCCAATTTCGTAATTTTTATCAAAGACACGTTCTGTTCCTAAGTATTCACTACTTGTTGGACGAACATATTGAGTACAACCTAAAAAACATGTAACTATCCATGAAACAATTATCAACTTAAAATAATTTTTATACATAGCAATCTCCCTTATTCTAATTGTCAAACATGGTCTCTTTGTCTTTATATTTCTTGGAATATCCGGTTCGATTATGATTTTTGTCATAATGGCTGCCGGTATCATCATTGTCCCATTCAGTATGTCCGATCCGGTTATGATCGATATCATAATGAATGACTAATCAGTGGTTGAATGAACAAGGTGTAATTTCCATTAAGGGACTTTGGGTTAATATTCATTATCCGATTATGGCCCGACAATCTCTTTAAAACGCCCCGTGCGGACCCGCATGCGAGGTGTTGTGGGGGCTGAGGGAGAAAACCCGATTATCTTTCCTGCCCGTTTCTTTCCCAAGGCAATGAAATTTGTAGTGGCTTCCAATTAAAGTCTATTCCCCTGCAATTAAATGCAACAGGGCTTAATGGAGAAGTTAGTCCCACTGAGTCAGGCAATTTACCTAAAACAGCTTCAGTCATCATTTTTTTAAAGGAATCGTCAAAAGCTTTTCTTATTTTCTCTATTTCTGGATATATTGGTTCTTCCGGTGAGAACTTATAAAACATATTTGAATCAACGCCGTTTGTGTAAAACCATGTGCTAATAGAAATTATAGCCTGAAATTGCTTTGAATCTTTTTTGGCGAAACGCTCTACCTGGTTAGCAAACTCCTTATGAGGGAAACTGCCAAAACCGGTATTTAGCAAAATTATTCCGCCCTTGAAATCAGGCAGTCTTAAATCCTTTCGCGTTGCCTTAATCTGTTTAGATGCCTTATTGATACGTTTTTTAATAGGCTTGGATATTATGTCAAGATACTTCAGAAAATCAGGTTTTGATAAAATCGATGGATCAACTGTTATTTCTGATTTGCCAGGGAAATACGGCTCGAACAATTCAGCTATTCTATGCTGATGCGTATCTTTCTGAAGACCTTCCTCTTGAATATCCTTAAGTTCAAAAATAAAGTCTCCAATAATGTAATCTGCTCTGTTTTCGCCAGGTTGTGTCGATTCTGGGATCTTCTGACCTCCAGCGCTAATAATCACCGAGTCAATGAAAAATTCTTCAATACGAGCTGGGCGAATGGGCTGGATACCATCTCTACCAGCACCAAAATGGTCAGGAAATACACGAAAAAAAATGTTTCCCTTTTTAGCAGATAGATAAGCGCCCCATACCTCCCCTCCTCCTTTTTTAACTCTTTCTTCAATTAGCGTTGATTTATCTTCATAATTAATGAATCCCCAATGCCTCTTCTGCAGTTCATTCCGTGCTTTTTTAAGAGTAGTCGATTTATTATTCTCAGGTATGAACATTACTATAGAGGCAGTTTGCCAATCGTAATAATCAGGATTGCTATCTGTTGGTTTGGCTTTCACGCAGATTCTTTGAATCTCCCTCCCTTTGAGTTTTTTTAAATTTCTACGAGGCATTAGAGACCTCCCTTAAAAATCCAACGCTGCGCTTAACCAGCCGGGAAAGCTAACCGATCTTACGCTAAAGATATATTTAACCTAAATTGAGCGATTTTTTACTCGATCTGCACCGATCTCTTGCGCATCAAGGATTCGCTAAAATCCTCGACATATCCACGGGTATGCCTGTGGTTTTCGCAAACCCTTATGCATCAAGATCTCGGCACATATCTTCGCAATAAATCGCTCAACTTAGGTAATAAATAGAAAGGATATATTATTATGGCAGTAAGTATTGTAGAAGTCGAAGATGACAGTTTTGATGTTGAGGTATTGGGGGCGGATAAACCTGTGCTGGTAGATTTCTGGGCTCCATGGTGTGGGCCTTGCAAAGCAATAGGACCGCTGATTGAAGAGATTGCCGGCACTTTTGGCGAGCAGATCAAATTTGCAAAATGCAATGTTGACAGTAATCCTGGCACACCGGGAAAATACGGTATCAGAGCGATACCCACATTACTGTTTTTCAAGCAGGGTAATCTCGTTGATCAGGTAGTAGGTATAGTTCCAAAAACAAAACTCGAGGAAGTTATAAATAAAATGTTGTAAGAGATCGTGTGATGAAAATAAAGCACACAGAGACCACAGAAAAATATAAGGTTAATATATTACAATGAAACGTATATTAATATTTTGCCTGATTTCACTTCTTGTTTTTTCCGGTTGCGCATGGTTTGGAACAAAGGAAGAAAAGCCGGCGCGGGAACTTGCAAGTAATGGAATGGATGATTTCAAAAGCGGAAATTATAGAAAATCAATTGAATCATTCGAAAAGTTAAAGGACTGGTATCCTTTCAGCAAATTTGCGATCCTTGCGGAACTAAAAATTGCAGACGCTTATTACAGCTTAAAGGAATATGAAGATTCTATTTTTGCGTATGAGGAGTTCGAAAATCTTCATCCCAATAACGAGGCCATACCTTATGTAATATATCGGATTGGGCTGTGTTATTTTGAACAGGTCAGCACGCCGGACAGGGATCAGAGTTCGGCGGAAAAGGCAAAATCCACATTTATACGCCTGATAAAACAGTTCCCGCATGATAAATACGCTCATATGGGAAAAGCATATATCAAAAAATGCGATAAAAGCCTTGCCGAAGCTGTATTCGGGATAGGGCTGCATTATTATAAAAGCAAACACTACAAAGGGGCGCTGTCCAGGTTCAAGTCGGTTATATCCGATTATCCTGATGTCGGTGTGCATTATAGAGTTCTTCAATATATCGCTCAGTGTGAAGCCCTGGTAGAAGAAAACAATAAATAAAGGATATTATGGTAGCGGTAAGCGCGTGTTTGCTTGGTTACAACTGCAGATATGATGGAAAGAGCAAAAAAAGCCCTGTTGTTTTTAAGCGGCTATCAGTGGAAAGGATTCTGCCGATTTGCCCTGAGCAGCTCGGAGGGCTCACAACTCCGAGAGATCCATCCGAACTTGTTGATGGAGATGGTTTTGATGTGCTGGATGGAAATGCAAGAGTCGTAAACATTCATGGTATAGACAATACAAAGGCTTTTATTAATGGAGCCTATGCTGCTTTAAATCAGATAAAAACGCATAATATTAAGTTTTGTTTTTTAAAGGATAAAAGCCCTTCGTGCGGGGTGGGCACGGGGGGTATGACCGGAGTTGCAGCAGCTCTTCTAATTCGGCAAGGAATAAAGGTTGAAGAAATAAGGTAACAATTCAGCCACAAAGGCACAAAGGAGGGATATGATTGATAAATTTATAGTATAGGAATTTCCCTTCCTGAAATAACAAATAACAAATATCAAATATCAAATATCAAATAAATTACAATGACCAAAATTCAAAATCCCAAACCCGTATATGATCTTGAAGTTTTTCTCGTTCCCATGCTCCTGCGTGGGAATGTATACCATATGGGTTCCCACGCAGGAGCATGGGAACCAGGGAAGCTGCCTGGGCTTTTCGTTAGATGTTTTGGTCATTGAATATTGAAATTTGGGATTTATTTGTAATTTGATGCTTGAAATTTGGGATTTTATAGGTTCAGGAATTGCGAAAAATTCCTAAATTTTCAAATTATGAATGTTAAGAGAATTATATTATAATCTTGGTGTCTTTGTGGCTAACCTATTGCGAAATAAGCTGAAAAGCTAAAAAAATGGAGAAATAATTATGTCTAAAATGTGTGAAATATGCGGGAAAAAACCTTTAACAGGCAATAATGTGAGTCATGCCCACAATGTGACAAAACGGCGTTTCAACCCAAACCTTCAAAAAGTAAGGGCATTATATAAGGGAAAGGTAAAAAAGATGGTTGTGTGCACAAGCTGTATAAAGTCAGGTCTGGTTGTCAAAGTCCCTTAAGTTTTTCTGCTGGCATCATGAACAAATTTTACCTTTTTAATCTCTGATAGAAGCGTATTTAAATGGTCGATGTCGTTAACACAAATTGTAAAAAAAGTCTCGACTACGCCGTTTTCCCTGGTTTCTGTTTTGGCGTTGAGAATATTCGAACCATGTTTACTTATGCTGGCTGCAACGTCGGCTAACAAACCAATCCTGTCAGTGGAACGAACGATTATTTTTACCGGATAAGTTTCTGAAATATCTCTGTTCCACTCCACATCTATCTGCCGATCGGGATTTATTTTTAAGGCATTTATACAACTGGTCCGGTGAACTGTTACGCCGTAACCCTGTGTAATATAGCCGGTTATAGAATCCCCCGGGACCGGTTGGCAGCACTTTCCAAACTTTATCAATATATCATCAATACCATGTACAATTATACCTGTCTTTGGCTTTTTCTTTTTAACTCGGCCTATGATTTTGTTTAAAATAGATTTTTCTTCGTCTGATTTAGATTTTGGAGCAAGCTTCCGAATTATCTGCAAGGGTGTGATTTTACCGTAACCAATGGTTGCAATCAGGTCATCGATCGCCTTAAAGCCAAAATCCTCTACTGCCTTTTGCATTTCTTTTGATTTTAACAGTTCATTAAAATTAAGGCGGTATTTGCGAAAAGCCTTTTCACACATCTCCCGGCCTAATGTTATGCTGCGCTCTCTTTCCTGAATTTTTATCCACTGCCTTATCCTGGAACGGGCCTTGACCGTCTTGACAAACTTCAGCCAATCCTTGCTTGGGTGCTGGTTTTTTGAAGTAATAATTTCCACTATATTTCCGTTTTTCAACACATACCGCAGCGGCACCATATGCCCGTTAACTTTAGCCCCAATACACTGATTGCCTACCTCTGAGTGAATTAAATAAGCGAAATCAACAGGCGTGGCACCCCGGGCGATCGACTTAATCTCTCCTTTTGGCGTAAAGACATAGACTTCATCAGGAAAAAGATCTATACGTACACTTTCCATGAATTCACCAGGGTCTCTTATAGTTTTCTGGTCTTCAACCAGATTCTGAATCCATGCAAAGGCATTGCTTATCTTCTCATCAACACGTTTACCCTCTTTGTAACCCCAGTGAGCCGCTATACCTGATTTGGCAACCTTATCCATTTCCCATGTCCTGATCTGTATTTCAATGCGTTCACCATAAGGCCCGATCACCGTTGTATGGAGAGCCCGGTAAATATTTGGCTTGGGAACAGCGATGTAATCCTTAAACTTTTTGGGGACAGGTTTCCACAATGAATGTATGAGCCCTAACGCTTCGTAACACTGGGGTATTGTATCAAGGATTATTCTGAATGCTACAATATCGTAGATTTCTTCAAAGGGTAGATCCTGGTCAACCATTTTCTTATAAATGCTGTAAAAATGTTTATATCTGCCAAGGACTTCACATTCCAGACCATTTTCATCCATCTTTTTCTTGATATAATCTTTGACGGTTGCAACATATTGTTCCCGTTCCTCCTTGTCTTTGTTGATAAGGGTTTTTATTTTCAAATATTCTTCAGGCTGAAGATACATAAAAGCTATATTTTCCAGCTCCTTTTTCATCTGGTACATCCCAAGACGAGCGGCAATCGGCGCGTAAATATCACGGGTTTCCTGGGCAATTTTTATTTGTTTTTGTTTATCTGTGTGAAAATGCAGTGTTCTCATATTGTGAAGGCGATCAGCAAGCTTGATCAGTATAACCCTGATATCATCCGCCATGGCAAGAATCATTCTTCTCATACTTTCAGCCTGACGGGCCTGTAAACTGTCAAAGGCAAGTGAACTCAGCTTGGTTACCCCGGATACAATATGCGATATATCAGGGCCGAACATATCATTTATTTCTTCTAAGGTTGCATGGGTATCTTCGATTACATCATGCAAAAGAGCGGCTGCAATGCTGACAGAATCGAGTTTCATATCTGCCAGAATATAGGCCACTTCAAGTGGGTGAGTAAGGTATGGCTCTCCCGACAGCCGCATCTGTCCTTCATGGACCTTGGCAGAGTAAATATATGCCTGGTCTATAATGTCCAGGTCTGCATCAGGGTTGCTCTCGGCAACCTTGTCAAGTATGTCTGTAATTCGGATCAAGGATTAATATGCCTTTGCAAATATTACACGGTATTTTGCAGGCTCTCCGCAGTAAATACACCTGCCTTTTTCCTTTATGCTGAAAAGCGGAACACACCGTATGGAAACGCCGAGCTCCTGCTTAATTTTTAATTCACACTCTTTTGATCCGCACCAGCATGATGATGCAAATCCACCGTGGATTTCCGGTTTTTCTTTATTTTCAGGTGTAAAAAAATCAATAAAATTCTTTTTGTCTTCGATTGTCACGCTGTGTAGTTTTCTAAACATCAGGGCGCGTTCAAAAAGGGATCCCTGTATTTCAGCAAGTATATCTGTTACTTGTTTGATAAAACTATTCCTTTTAAATGATTTTTTATCATTGTGAGCCCTGTCACGCCTTCCCACAAATACGGAATTATCATCAATATCTCTGGGACCTATTTCAACCCGGATTGGAATACCCTTTTTAATCCAGTCCCATCCTCTTGCGCCCCCGATCTCACGATCGTCGATTTCAACTTCAAGCCCGCGGCCACAGAAAAATTTGTCTTTAAGCTCCTTTGCAAGGCTTTCAGTGAATTCCATCACTCTTGACCTGTCATCAGCCTTTCTTATAATAGGCAGTAAAACAACGTGTGAGGATGCGATTTTCGGAGGAAGTACAAGACCGTCATCATCGCTGTGTGCCATTATGAGGCCACCAATAAGACGCGTCGATGTTCCCCAGGAAGTTGTCCATGCATATTCCTCTTTTTCTTCGTCCGACTGGAATTTAATGTTGGATGCTCTGGAAAAATTCTGCCCTAAAAAATGTGATGTTCCGACCTGCAAAGCTTTTCTGTCCTGCATCATGGCTTCAATGCAAAAAGTATCAACAGCTCCTGGAAATCTTTCCAGGGCTGTTTTTTTCCCTCTCATTACAGGCATAGCGAGGTATTGTTCGACAAACTCTGCGTAAAGATCAAGCATCATGTGTGTCCGTTCAATGGCCTCTTCTTTTGTAGCATGCGCTGTATGTCCTTCCTGCCACAGAAATTCACTGGTTCTTAAAAATATCCGAGTTCGCATTTCCCATCTGACAACGTTTGCCCACTGGTTGATGAGTATCGGAAGATCACGATAACTGGAAATCCACTTTGAAAATGCATCTCCAATAATTGTTTCGGAAGTTGGCCGCACTATCAAAGGTTCATTGAGCGGGCCGGCAGGCACCAGACCGCCATTCGGGCCTTTTTCAAGTCTGTGGTGCGATACAACGGCACACTCCTTTGCAAAGCCTTCGACATGCTCGGCCTCTTTTTCAAGAAAAGAAAGAGGAATAAACAATGGGAAATACGCATTTTTCACCCCTGTTGCCTTAAACAGTTCATTTAGTATGCGCATGATATTTTCCCAAATAGCATATCCCCACGGCTTTATTACCATGCATCCTCTTACCGGTGAATTCTCAGCCATATCCGAGGCCCTGACTACCTGCTGGTACCATTCCGGATAATCTTCAGCCCTTGTCGGGCTTATTGCAGTCTTAACATGTTTTGTCATATTAATCCTTTAATCCTTAATCCTTTAAGCCTTTAAAACCGTTTCGTCTATTTGTTTGTGAAGTTTGTGCAGGTGCAGAATGTCATGAACGGCCTCATTGAAAGTGCAGATACCTTCAGTTTTCGAGAGGGCGTTCTACTTCCACTAATGTGCTAATCAAGACGTGACACCGAGCCTTCACTGTTCTGTTCCGAAGTTATTTTTTCTTTTCTTTGGGTTTCCCATATTCAGCTTCAGTCTCGCGGACTTCAATCTGGTCTGCCGGGACTTTTACAACTTTGCCATCACGCCATATTACAATTGGATCCCCGGTACGTTTGTGATCTGCAATTGTATCTGCAACAGCTTTTTTCAGCGCTTCTTCCGCGCGTATTCCAATAGGTATATCTGATAAATTCTTTTTTTTCATCTTTCCCCCGTATTTTGAACAATCAGTTCAAACAATTCATTATCAATAATTTTAAGCTTCCCTGATTCTTCAAAAACAATCATTAAAGGCAAATTACTGGAATTATCAAAAACAGCC
>CBDAFK010000200.1:0-2228 GCA_965195235.1 uncultured Desulfobacterales bacterium
ACTGCCCGGAGGATATACTGGATATCCCATAATCGGAAGGACGTTCAGCCCGTTCATAACCCCCATGGCTCCAAATCCTGCAAAAACATATTTCAGCCTGTTTTTTTGGATGCTGCTTTTTTCATTGCGAATTGCCTGAAAGATAAGTGTAAAAATAATTATAGTCATACACAGACTGCCGATCCCGAAAAGAGGATAAAGCGGCCCGCCTTTTGCAAAAAAACCAAATGTATGTTCTTGCATTGATTCAATATAAAACGGCGTGGGAATAAACCACATAAGGATAAAGGCAAAAGCGTATGCAAGTCGGATAAGCCAGATTTTGCCGGAAATGTTAAGGTATGAGTGGAAAAAGTGGATATATATGGGGAAAAGATAAATTATAAAAAGATGATCTATACGGCTGATTGTCAGCGCTAACTCGGCGGATTTCACGTTAAATGCGAATAATATGTCTATGTAGAGAAAAGAACCGAGTACGCAGGTAATAAAAAAGAGGATATTTATTTTTGTCCTGTGTCCCTGTATAACGGTAAAAACGGCAAGCCCGAGAAAGCAGCACAATGTCAAAAAAGGGGGGATGCTAATAAGTAAGTTCATAGTATAGGAATTTCCATTTTTTCTCGTTCCCATGCTCCAGCGTGGGAACGCATACCATACGGGTTCCCACGCTGGAGCATGGGAACCAGGCAAGAACCGACATCAAAAAAGTGTAAACTGGCAAATGAAAGATGCCTGTGTTGTTCTTGATTTATCTCTATTGTAAAATAATTTGAAGAGCGGAGCGACATCATTATTCGATGTTGGACGTTGGATGTTCGATGTTGGACGTTCATCTTTTTTCGTTATTCTTGATTTATGTTGCCATATCACATGAAGCACAATATGTTGTGGTTGGTAATTAAACAATACACAACTTTTTTTAAGCGAATGATAAGTTATTTGTCTAATGGCCTATTGCCGGTCATATCAAGCATTTCATGCGCATGGTCAAGGGTAGCCCTCGTGATTTCTACTCCGCCTAACATTCTGGCTATTTCTTTGACCCGCTCTTTGTCGTCAAGCGGCCTTATGCTGGTTATGGTTCTTCCGCGAGATACATGTTTTGAAATCCTGAAATGATAGTCTCCGAATTTTGCAATCTGGGGCAAATGGGTTATACAGATTACCTGATGATAACGTGCAAGGGAAGACAGTTTTTTCCCCACAACCTCGGCTACGCTTCCCCCGATCCCGGCATCAACCTCGTCAAAAACTACTGTTTCGACCGATTCGGTCCTGGCAAGAATGGCTTTTAAGGCAAGCACCACCCTTGAAAGTTCGCCTCCGGATACAATGCTTGAAAGCGGCTTTAAAACCTCGCCGACATTCGGCGCTATCATGAAGGTAGCCCTGTCGATTCCGGTTTCACTGATACCTTTATTATCACAAGTAAGATATGGATTGATATTTTCCCCCGTTGGGCCATTAATTGGGGGTATTGATTGAAGTGATATTTTAAATTTTGTTTGAGACATCTCAAGGAAGGCTAACTCCTTTTCCACCTTTTTAGCCAGGATATCTGCCGCTTGTTTTCTTTTTTTTGAAAGATTTTCTGCAAAGCGTACTAATTTGGCGTGCAAAGTATCTAACTTTGCTTCTGTCTCAGTTATCTTTTCAGATAGATTTGCTATTTTTGAAAGCTCTTGATCTATTGACTCAAGATATGCAAAAATTGCCTCAAGCGATCCTCCGTATTTTCTTTTCAGCTTATGAAGGGTGTCAAGACGCTCTTCAACCTTCTCAAGAAGCCCTTCATCCATCTCTACGTTGTTTTGATACTCTCTAAGCCCTTCGGCAATATCCTCCAGGTTGAATATTGATTTAGTCAGTCCTTCTGCCTGCGAAGTAAGCGCTGGATCGATCAGGCTCGCCTTTTCAAGCCTCTTTTTTACCTCTACAATCCGTTCTACTATCGCCCCCTCGGCGCTGTAGAGATCTTCAATACTGCTATGAACCGCCTGATAAAGGACTTCACCGTTTTTAAGCCGGATTCTTTTCTGTTCCAGAGCCTTATCTTCATCAGGGTTAATAGAGGCATCAATTATCTCTTTTTTCTGGAACTCAAGCAATCTGATATGTTCATCCTGCTTATCTTCGGCAGCCTTCAGTTCCTGGAGCATCCTTATCATTGGAACTATTTCATTATAATACCTGTAAACCTCGGCTCGCTGAGGCATCAAACCGCC
>CBDAFK010000201.1:0-9152 GCA_965195235.1 uncultured Desulfobacterales bacterium
GATATGTTCCCTCACATCGCTATCAGCAAGGCGGCTTACCAGCCGCTGGTCAAAAAGAGTTGCCTTTTCTTCAAACAGAATTTCTGTGATAAAAGTTTCTAAAAGAGGAGCCAGAATTTTGTGAGAACCGCGAAGTCCGGCAATCCGTTCAAGTTCTTCTCGATAATATGAAACAGCGCCTATTCCGCTTTCAAGAAGAGGAAGGCTTATTTTCATCTTCTCCACCACTTCATTAGTTAAAAGATGACGCCCTTCATACTTTATCTCGTCTTTTCCCTTGCTGCCGAGTGGCAAGGGATCATGTTTTGAAAAAGCCTTTCGAACATCTTCGACAGTCAGACTTTCCAGAACCGGAGTTCTCGTGAAACCAGGAGAAACGTCAGGCAAAACGATATCAAGTTTGTTTAAATCCTTGTTCTCCTTATCGGGAAATATTGTAACCGTGCTCTTTGGAACCTTGTCAACATCAACCACTTCAATCGGAACGCCTTCCTGGCTGAGTTCATGCTGATAAAGGCTTACAAATGCGTTATGTTCAACAACAGTAACAAGTTCAGCAGCGCCGCCTGGAGGGGTCATGCGCCTTAAACCGCGTCCCAGGGTCTGTTCCGGCAGGATATTAGCTTTTGCAGTATAGGGGCGAAGCGGAACAATGGTTGTAACATTGCGGACATCCCAGCCTTCCCTGAGCATAAGGACGGAAACAATACACTGGTATGGGCTTTTGCCTGAATCAAGATCGCGGGACAGTTTACGCAGAGCTGCCAGATCATCTTCTTTGATTTCCTTTTCACTTTCAACAAAGACCGGATAGCCTCTTTTTTTGCCGCCAATCCACTTTATTTTACCTTTCAGGTTTGTATGCAGATTGATAGTCTTTCCATTTAATTGATCAAATAAAGGATCTGTATTTAAACGGGTTGCAATCTGATCCGCAGCCTCAGTGTCATCCGCCATAACAAAAAGCAAAGGCTTTTTACCGCTCTTTTCCCACTCCTCTTTTGATTTTAACCATCGTGTGTATCCCATTAACAGATGCTGTTGAAAACGTTCCGAAGCATCCTTACTATGACGTTCGGACAACCCTTCGCCGCGCCCTATAATCGGGATTTTTACAATTCCCGCGTCCACTGCTTCCCCAAGAGGTGTGTCGCAGACCACATGCTGAAAAATGCGTCCGTGATTATCTTTTGGTGTTGCTGAAAAATCGAGCTGAGCAATAAGCCCTTCTCCTGTTTTTTCATTGATCTCATTGTGCAAAAAGCCGATTGCTTCATTCCATGCTGATCCCGGATCCCAAAGATGATGAGCCTCGTCGTTTAATATCATTATGCGGTCATGGCCTGTAATCCGCTTTCGAAGTTCCATGCCCGTATCAAGGGCTTTTTGTCTGGAAACAACCGGCCCCATCCAGTCGTATGTCTCAGCATCTCCTTTTTTTCTGCGTTTGTTTGTGTCATACAGCCTGTGAATGTTTGTAAGGTAAAGCGTACCACCGGTTGACGCTCCGCTTGCCTGATCCTGCAACACTACGGAAAGATTCCAGTCTCCGCGCCATGCAACCGGAATTAACGGATCCTTGTCAAAAATAATTCCTTTGCCAAAGTCTTCCTTAAGGCGTTCAAAAACCGTCAGATTAGGCGCAATTACAACAAAATGTTTTGTCATTGGAGAATCACTCTCACGCAAGGCATGAAAATAACTCCATACAACGGCAAGACTCATGATCTTTGTTTTGCCGGCGCCTGTCGCCACTTTGAATGCATATTTTGCCCACTGGTCATCATCCGGATTTACACCAAGCGCAGCGGTTTCCCTGTCTTCTCCGCCAAATTCAGCAATGGTAGCAGACAGATTTCTTGTTCCTCTGACCTCAAAAAGATAAATCAACGTTTCAATAGATTCCCGCTGACAAAAATAATAGCGAAACGGAATACGTTCACCGTTTGGAGTTTCAACAATATGATCCTGTTCAAACCAGTGGTAAAGCAGCTCGCGCGTCGTATCGGAAGCGCCAGCATAATCGCTTTCCCGCCAGGCTTTTAAAAAAGTACGAAGGTTTTGCGCAATGGAAATGACGGAAGGCCTGCGTCCTTTGACAACTTTTGCGGGTTGACCTTTTTCAGAGCGAACCCTGTGGAAATTCGGTTCTTCATGGGGTGCGTAAAGAGGCTCAAGGGCGGCAAGGTTGATTACTGGACTGCTCATGGAATATTTCCTTTTCTAAACCACATAGTTTAGGATCTATTTGAGGGAGAGTCTTTTGTTATGCTGTTTCAGGTACGATTTCTTCTTCATGACCAAGTTTAAGGAACTCAGCTACATTTAAAATTCTGGTGTTTCCAACCTCGTCAAGTTCAAGTAGATGTTTATCCCCTGACACGACAAACTTTGCACCGGTCTCAAAAGCGAGTTCAATAAAGATGAGATCATCCACATCCTTTATTTTAACTCCGCTTGCCGTTGACTCAGCTTTCTTTGAAATATTATAAAGCCTGCTTTGGGTAATCAACGTCTCAATAACTGTCTCTACCATCAGGTCCCGTTTCTCAAGAATTCTTATGAATTTTTCTCGCCTTATAACCTTTTCAAATTCTTTTAAGGTCGATTGACTTTGAACCAGAGAGTATTTTTCAAGTATGATTTTCAAGGCATCTAAAGGCGGGCCTTTCCATAAAACAGCCGAGATCAACACGTTTGTATCAACGACTATGTTCATTCTCTTTCCTCGCTTTATGGACTTCTTTGTTTATCTCCTCCATAGACATGAAGTCTTCGTCCGGTTCGGAAGAAAAATCGAGCAAAGAATAAGTCTTTTTGATAATCAGGCTGTCACCTTCTATAATCGCAATGAATTTCTTTTGTCCGCCAAGCCATTTACGCAGGATTACATCTGTTTTTAACGTATCTCCATCTGAATAGATTACCGTTGTTTCCATGCTACCCCCCGACATGATTCTTTTTGCCCGGGCCGCTCTTACCAACTGCCCGGAATGATTATATGTTTACCTCCACAGTTATGCTTGTATCACACCCGAAAACATCAATTACCTTGATACAGGCGGTATGTTTTCCTTTCTTGGAATATTTGTCATATCCAAAATCACTGACAGTTTTAAGCGTCCGATCTTTGCGGGTACGAAAATCCTGCCAGTTATGCTCAAAAGGCTTTCCCTTGTGCCAGTCAAAATCAACTGCCCAGAAATCTATGAAGTCAAATCCACTTTTCATGGCTCTGTCTTTCAGTACGTCAAGTTCTTTGGATGGAACTTCAGCAAGGCTTGGAAGGAATTTTGTAAGCTTGATATCAACCTTTCGCTTGCCTTCTTTACTTCTGTAAACAGGCTCTGCTTCAAGAACAGCCATTTCAAGAAACGGTGGAGGGCTGGTGCGGTTTTTCTCCATAATCTCACGAGGAATCGGAATTAGCTTTATTTTTATGCTATGAGCCGCCTCCAGTTCATGGCAGATAAGACGCAAATCCATCTCAAATTCCCAAGCAAGACAGTGAACCTCTTTTGCTCCAGCCTCACTTGCAGCTTTTACCACGGAACGTAATTCATCGCGTGTAAAAATGCTGTCAATCCCGTCCACATGCACAAACGCCTGTCCTTTCCGGCCATGCAAAAGTCCTGCGGCATTCGGCAGATGTTCCGCCCTGTAAAAATCCATGACCACCCTGCGATGTTCTTCGTCTGCGCCTTCAAGACGCTCCTTTTGCCACCACTGCCGTTCGTAGCGTCCAAGGTTGTAAACATCAAATGATCGGTATTGTTTGCCTTCCTTGTGGAGGGTTCTCTGTAGTTGAATGAGGCGTTTGCGGCTGGTATGAATCGCAAATCTGCCAAGATCGGCCATGATCCAGCGGCGGCCCAATTTTTCAGCGACAGCACCGGTAGTGCCTGAACCGCAGAAGAAGTCGGCGACGAGGTCGCCTTTGTCAGAGGACGCTAAAATCATTCGTTCCAACAGTTCTTCTGGTTTTTGCGTTGGGAATCCCGTTCGCTCAGCCGCTACTTGATTGATGACAGGGATATTCCAGTAGTCTAAACATAGAGTTCCTTCCTTCATGTAATATCGGTATACAAGTTCAGGATGCGTTTTCTCCCATTCAGGTGAGATGTCTCTTGAGGCTCGTATGGGGCTTCCCTTAAGACATCGACCCATTAGACGATATGGGCCATGTTCGTCTTTATATCTGTATCTTGCTTCTTGTTTTGGTGATAGTGGTTCCATTACATTTTGCCAATTAAACTTCCATTTATCAGATTTGCTAAAGAGAAATATAGAATCATGCCTTCGACCAAACGCAATTTTGGGTACTCGACCTCCAACATAGCACCAGATGATCTCATTGAGCATACGAGAGCTACCAAACACATCTTCCAATAATCCTCGAACCAATCCAGACATCCTGTAATCAACATGTACGTAAATACTACCTTTTTCGTTTAGTAAATCACGCATCAACACGATATGTTCATAGAGCATATGTATATAAGAATCCGTCCCCTTCCCCCACATATCCCGATAAGCAACCATCTCTAACGCTGACTGATCTTTTCCAAGCGTTTCCTTTCCATCACCAATCGGCACATTCATCGTAAAATCAGCCCCCACATCAAAAGGTGGATCAATACAAACAAGATCTACTTTCCCCTTGAAATCCTTTAGCAGACTTGCCATCACCAGCTTATTATTACCCCAAATTAGCCTGTTGCGAAAATCATCACTATGGGATTTAACAGGATCAAAAAGATCCCCTTGAACGTGCGCGCGTGAGGCGGGTTCATCTACAGTCTCAATCTTCTGAAGTGGCATGGCGCATCCCGCAATATCCACCGTCCGCCTGTTGCCATACTCATCATACTTCCCTTCCCAGATCAGTTCCGTCTTCATCTGCGAAAACGGATGCGGATTATCCAGTCCCCAGCGTATGTTGTCAGCCATATACTGCCCCCAGTTTACCTTTAATAATCAAAAGTGCCCAATAATATTTCCTAAAATTTCTATAAAACGTTTTTTCATTTTCATAAAGCCGCTTTTTATTTGATTTTGCACGGCATGGCGCATAAGTCCAAGGCATGCGAATAAAAAAAATAGTAACATAGAGCTGATGGCGTGGCGGTAAGCCGTGTCCATCTCCAGCTCATATGGGTTGGCTTATTATCATTTCAGAAATGATAATAAGCAGGCATTTAGATAATTATCCACGACGTCACATATTTTTTTTAAATAGGTTTGATATTCTAATATCCTTTCTTCCGTTAATCCTGGGTCGAGATCCTGATGTATTATAAGGTGTCGTGTAAGAAGTATTCCATCTATGATATCTATGTCAAAATTGTCACTTTCAAAAATATTTTTGCCTTCAACTTGAAAAAATAAATCAATTAGTTCTTTTTTGCCTGTTTTCCCGAGTGGAAAACTTTCTTTTATTTTGAAAGAGTTATCAAGTCTTGTCCCCTTGAAATGTGCATTTAGATTTTTGAGATGTTCTTTAATTTTGTCGAGCTTAGATTCATTGTATGATTCTCGATTGGAAAGTTTCTTAGGAAGGACAAATTCTTCTGAATGTAACTTTATTGAATTCAAACGAATGTGAATAGGTAAGTTATTAAACTTAACTCCTGATTTTGATAATAAATAGCTAAACTCCTTTAAAATATTTTCAATAAATACTTGAAATTTGGTAACCATTGATACAACAGATAGTTTAAGAAACAGCACACGATTATCCTGATTACCTTTTTCATCCTCTGATTTGGCGAAATCAAGAAGAACGTCAATTGAATTCAGAGATGTATAAAAGTCTTGTGAAGCTTCAAGATTCAATGACATCTTCAATTCCTTTGAACCACAAAGTCAGTCTGCGTTTAATAACTTCGCTATCAGACGTTCGCTTTGAAATAAGAGGCAAAAATTTCTCATCCTTAAAGAATTTATCGTATAAATTCACAAGTTCAGAACCGTGATCTTGTAATAAATTCTTGTCGTACTTTTCAAAGCTTAAAAGTACGCAATCTGCAAAAGCCTTGTTAATTTGAGCTGATTTAGATTCAGGATTTCTTAAACTTCTGTCTTCACCAAAAACTGCTAAGACCTTATCAAAAGTAGATAAAATTTTTTCCTTATAATTCTCTAGTTTTTGTTCTGTAATATCCTTTTTGCTCTCCATGAAATCATTCAAAAATGATTTTAAGCTCCCCTTATAATTTTTGATATAATACTCCTTATTATCGCTTTCCAATGATTCACTAAATGCTAAATATCTTAAAATGAACTCGACGTCTAAAAATCTGTTATGAGGGGCTTTAAGATTTAGGAGTTTGCGTATTAAGGGCTGTTTTACTATATCCTTAGCCATATCATTTAGATGGCCTCTATAAAGGCAATTCCTCAATTCTTGTGTATTTAAGATAACGGCACCCTTATTCAGGCGCATGAAAATGTCATATTTAATATCTGGATGGCTTTCCTTTTTAATAACGTTAACTCTTAAAAGTCCATCTTTAAGCAAGCTTTTTGATTTGGGTGGCAAGTCTTTGAATTTGATACCTTCGAGTTCTTTAATAATTTCTAATTTTTTGAGATTGAACTCATTATCAAAAAATGACTTTATAGAATTTAATCTTTGCAATCCATCGACAATAAGCCATTTGCCATCTTCTTGTTCGGCAAAATATAGAGGAGGAATTGGCACATTCATAATTATGGATTCAATGAGTTGGGACGCCCGGTCGTTTTTCCAAATGAATTTTCTCTGAAACGGGACTTCCAGAATTATTTTAGGATTATCAGAACTCATTAACGAAACAATAAATTCAACAGAATAGTCATATGAAACTGTATCTAGTTTCCTTTTTTCCTTTGGGATCTCAATTTCATTGTCTTCTTCTTTTTCGAAAATTTCTCTTCCCATCACATTTCTCCTTATTAGTTGCTAACACTAAGTATACTGAATTTTTGCATACTTGATATACAAGATTCTATTGTTGGCAATATCTGAGATTTCAATAGATTTCAATAGTTAGTAGGTGTATGAACAAGTATACATTTATATACGGCTTGCAGATATTCATCGTCAGACTGCATAATATTAAATACCAGGCATTACAATCCTGAAGTTTTCCTAATTATTATAGCTGATATGCCCTGAAATATAATTGCATCAAGGGAGATTTATCAGTTCTTCTCTAAGTTCACCGAACATAGTGTCGGTTTCAAGAAAACCCTTCAGAAGCCATTCCAGCCATTCATCGAAAAGTAAAAGGGCATCGTCACTAAGACAGTAGTCTAAAAGTTCCATTGAGTCTTGACTCCGGCAGACTGGCTGCAGGTGATCCAATCTCATGACCGAGTCTTCAGTACTTCCATTGATTGGTAAAAGATCCCACATATACTGCGGATATTCACACCGTCGTATTCTTTTTACAAATTTCGACTTGAAACCAGACCTTTTTTCACCTTCATCAGCGCCGTAATACGGTGCAACTAACACAGTGCGTGAAGTTTGCCATTTAGCTTTTCCTGCTGTAAGAACCCTGTCGATCTTAGATCCGCCACTGCAAACAATAAGACCTGGGCGTTTTTTGGCTCTATATACAGCCCTTACTTCTTTTTTGTATTGAGGCAATGCTGCAACAGGAAGTGCTGGGTAACGTATCAAACTTCGTATATCAAGAGGGGCAATTTTTACAAGGGCAGTATTATGTTCTGTGGGTTCATCCCTGCCGACAGGAATAAGCGTGAAAGGAGTTTGATCAACGTGAGGGGCAAAAAATTTAACCAACCGGCCTCGTTTATAATTCCTGTTACTATCCTTTTCCCACCAGGGAGTTGGAGATAGCACACCTTGAATTGAATCATCCGGGTACATCTGGATCAAACCTTGCTTTTGATTTCCAAACACTATCAGCTATAATAAGAGTTCCTTCTAAAGGTTCTATTGGTTCTCCGGCAAGTGAATCAAGATATTTAACACCTTTAAAAAAAACATCATCATACCTTGGAGGTGTTGGGATAAATCGTACTTGTTTCTTTTTCTTATCCAATCTCTCTTTTAAACGTATTTTTATAGCGGAAAGCTTTTCTTTTCTCTTTTTTAGCTGGCGAGTGCTTAAAGGGATAGGGGTTGTGTCCTCTTCTTGTACCCGTTCAGATTGTTGAATGTTGAATCTATGAGGTGTAAAGTCTAATGTCTCTCCTGGTGCAGCTTGAAGCATTGGCGCTGTTTTATATACAAAATTTAGAAGTCCTTCGGTATCTGATCCAAATTTATGTACCGAATTCTGGATGGCGCCGGAAAGTATGATACTTAATTTGCTGTCCAGTTCGTCGTGAAGTTCATCATTTTGAATCGACCATCGAACACAGTCTTTTTCATACTTTGTGCTGGTATATACCTTCTTTTCCGCTCCGATTGCGAGTAGAGCGGGTTCAATTCTCTGATACAATTCCTTCGCCCAAGGACCGAAATGGTAAAATTCCCAATTGAGCCCTGTATATGTTTCTCCATTATGATGCTCTGAATAGGCCAAATCGGCAAGATATAAATATTTAATCAGATGGATCATCCCGAGTTCGCGGCCGCCCCAATCCTCCTGTCCTGCCACTAAAAGTGTATATTGAAGCAGAGAATCAATTTTATGTGTATTGGACTTTTTCATAATATTAACAATATGATAATGTTAATAGGATGTATAAATAAATCAGCTTATAAAAGCTGATAAATGAAAACTCCATCTTATTCAATATAATGTATCGGTATTTGTAACAATCAAATTAAGTTTTTTCAACCTTTTCGGGAAAATTGAACAAAATGGGAACATATAACCCTCCCGCCTTATTCTTGTTAATCCTCCCAATAAGCGAAGAAGAAAGGCACCCCATCGGATTTTGGATTTCTGATTGAATATCCGGTCCTAAATTCTTTCTTCCAATATCGTATATTTCCGATCAAAGTGACCAGTCTTATTCATCCCATGAAAAATATTCTGCGTAGGTGCCGACATATTATTCCACGTTCGATCATCCAACAAACGCTCTGCTTTCTTTTTATTGATTCCTCCCCATTGCTTGAAGAAAAAAGGCACCTGAGTATCCAGACACTTGGCACGGATTCCTCTACCTATATCACTTCCATATCCGCA
>CBDAFK010000202.1:0-4029 GCA_965195235.1 uncultured Desulfobacterales bacterium
TCTTCGTCATAAACTGAGCGCTTTGGGACTGAGGGTGGAAGAAAATCATTTGACAGGACTGCTGACAAGGCTCAGAAAAGAATCCTTTCGATTAAAGATGGGTTTTACGGACAATGAACTGTTACGTTTTTGCAGCACTGAGAAATAGTTCATGGATCGATCTTTCTTTACTTGGCTTGCATGCTCAAAACGATATCTATGAACACTGCAATGCCGGACAGCGCAAATATAAACAAGTAGTTAAGATTCTCGCGCGATTTCTTTATGGAAAAAAGCAAATAGATAGCAACCTCTCTATCTTCATGCGAAAGTTTTTCCCCGCTTTCATCTCCCCTCCCGTCTTGACTGAAATATTCACCTCTGGCTGCAAACAGCTTGTATTGGAATTATCTATATTGCTTAGGTTCAATTCGATATTTGTTTACTCTGAGTCCTATAATCCTTTCAGATGTATCGAGAAGTCTTGCAGCAGCGGTTATATTCCCTTGGGCGCTCTTTAATGCGTCAATAATTATATCCCTTTCAAATGTGGATAGAGCGACTTGTAGAGAGCTGGAAGAAACTGTGCCCGATTCCTCGGCTGTTTGCGTAGTGGGTGGCAGATGGTAGCTATGGATCACACGATCAGCGCAAAGAAGGACTGCACGTTCCATACAGTTTTCAAGCTCCCGTACGTTGCCGGGCCAGTGATAGCGCATAAGCATATCAATCGCTGGCGTTGAAATTCTTCTTATGTCTTTTTTATACTTCTTGCTGTACTTTTCAAGAAAATAATCAGCCAAAAGGAGGATATCTGTTTTTTTCTCCCTTAATGGAGGCAGATATATTGGAAATATATTCAGGCGATAGTACAGGTCTTCTCTGAAGTTGCCTTCCTTTAACGCCTTTTCCAGTGGCTTGTTGGTAGCGGTTATAATTCGTATATCAACCTTGATAGTATTCGTCCCGCCGATTCGTTCGATCTCTTTTTCCTGAAGAACACGCAGGAGCTTGGCCTGGGCTGTTAGATTAAGCGTACCGATCTCATCCAAAAACAGAGTCCCTTTGTGTGCATGTTCAAATTTGCCGATCCTTCTTTCCAGGGCCCCGGTAAAAGCCCCCTTTTCGTGGCCGAAGAGTTCGCTTTCTATCAAGGTTTCCGGAAGGGCTGCACAGTTCACCTTGACAAACGCCTTTTCCGACCTCAGGCTGTTGTAGTGGATGGCATTGGCTACAAGCTCTTTGCCGGTACCACTTTCTCCCCTGATGAGCACAGTGGCATCGCTTGCCGAAACCTGGTCGATTGCCTCGAAGACCTCTCTCATCTTGTTGCTTCTACCCACAATATTATAAAAGCTGTACCGTTCTTTAAGCTGTTCCCTCAAGGTGACATTTTCGTGGCGAAGGCGGTCCTTTTCTTCTGCCATCATCCGGCTGATTCTTACGGCCTGAGCAACATTGGAGGCGATAACAGTAAGCAGTCTCAGGTCCTCCTCAAAAGAAACCTCCTTGCTGAAGAGCCGATCCACACTCAATGTTCCGCAAACAAAGGAACCTATTCTGATGGGCACACAGATAAAGGAAATGTTTTCTTTTCCAATATCTCCGCGCGCTTTGGTCCGGTTCAAGAATAACGGTTCTTCACCCACATGGGGAATGATCACCGGTTCTCCGGTTTCGACGACCTTTCCGGTGAGACCTTCGCCTATTTGATAATGACCTCTTTGCCTCTCCTGGTTGGTTAGTCCGTGCGCTGCTTCAATATTCAGATCCTGGGTTTCAGAGTCCAAAATAGTGATGGTCCCCCGTTCCATGCCCATCCTGGAGTGAAGGATTTTGAGAATCGGATTCAGGGCCTCTTTTGGGTCAGGACTAGATACAAGGAGTTGACCGATTTCATAGAGAACAGTCAATTCCTGCACCTTTCTTTTTAAAGCAGAACGGCCGGAAGATTGCATTTTATCTCTATAATAGATGAAGAAAAGAAATTGTTTTTAGGCATAATATACCGCAAAACACCCCCCTTAATCCCCCTTTGAGGGGGGAATGGGGGGGGTGTTAAGGATGTCGAAATTTCTGTACTATTAAATTAGAGCCGAGTCTGTCCGAAACGACATTGTAACGGACAGACACGACCCTAATCCCGTGCTCACCTGAAACGCCGTTGTAACAGACGGGCACGCCGGTTAACAATCAATCTTGTCATCACGTTATTGCTGCGTATAGGTCGAAACGGCAAAGTCAGGATAGGCATTGCCTCCATGCTCCGAATGATCCAGACCCTTGGTTTCATCTTCAGGCGAAACTCTGAGGCCTATGGTTTTGTCGATTATTTTGAACAGTATATACGCGACAAGGAATGTCCATATAAAACAGGCGCCTATACCTAACAGTTGCACACCTATTATTTTTAGTGATGTGCCGCCTATATTGAAAATACCGGCTGCGAGCGTCCCCCATGCTCCACAAACACCATGAGCCGATATGGCGCCTACCGGGTCGTCAACCCTTATCTTGTCAAAGAAAATGACCGAAAGGACTACGAGGATGCCGGCAATCGCACCGATAATTATCGAACTTAATGGGGTAACATTTGCGCAGCCCGCGGTAATAGCCACCAGGCCGGCAAGAGCGCCGTTTAAACTCATACTTCCATCCGGTTTTCCGAATTTTGCCCATGAGGTAAACATCGCAAACACAGCGGCGGTTGCGGCAGCGAGGTTTGTGTTTACAAAGATCATGGCGATATCTTTATTTGCCGCGGTTGTTGAGCCCGGGTTAAATCCAAACCATCCTAACCATAAGATAAATATACCCAGGGCTGCTATCGGTATATTATGCCCGAGAATAGGTTTTATTTCTCCATTTTTTAGATATTTGCCAATACGCGGACCGAGCACAATTGTTCCGGCAAGCGCTGCCCAGCCACCAACTGAATGAACTACTGTAGATCCGGCAAAATCAATAAATCCCAGATTTTCAAGCCAGCCGTTGCCATGATACAGGCTTCCCCATGCCCAACTTCCAAAAACAGGGTAAACCAGAGCGCTGATAAAGATACTATATAAAAGGTATCCTGAAAATTTAGTTCTTTCCGCCATGGCACCGGATACAATGGTTGCGGCTGTAGCGCAAAATACTACCTGAAACATCCAGAAGGCAAGTACCCATGGATCGCCTCCCGGCGTAAAGTCGCTGAGAAAAAATCCTGAGGTCCCTATCCATCCTGTTTTTGAGATGCCGAACATCAGTCCGAAGCCGACAGCCCAAAAGGCTAATGTACCAACGGAAAAATCCATCAGGTTTTTCATCATAATGTTTATAGCATTTTTTGCACGGGTAAATCCTGTTTCAACTAAAGCAAAACCGGCCTGCATGAAAAAGACAAGCACTGCTGCCACAAGGGTCCATACATAGTCGGCGTGGGTCTGTACCAGCTCAATGGCAGCCTTGTTGGACATCACAGTAGGCGGAGGATCAGCGGCCCAGACACCGGATGTGCATATTAGTGTGAATAATAATAAGAGAGCTATTTTTTTCATAATTGTTTTCCTCCATGTTCAAAGGTTCAAAGGTTCAAAGGTTCAGGGTTCAAAGGTTCAGGGTTGACAACCTTTGAACCTATGAACTTTGAACGGTGAACTTTCTTTGGTGAACTTTCTTTATTGTCGCATTATCCTTTTATTAACAGCGAGTTGGGGCTCTTCAACCGGGAACCGTGAACCCTGCCAGACGGACGGCAGGCAGGGTTGAACCGCTCAACCAAGTTGTTTTACAGTGCGTCTTTTCCAGATTCTCCGGTTCTGATCCTGACGGCTTTTTCCACCGGCAAAACAAATATTTTACCGTCGCCTATCTTGCCGGTTTTGGCCTTTTCAGAAATAGTAGCCACGACCTGATCTGCCATGGAAGCATCAACCATAACCTCAATTTTTACTTTTGGTATAAAGTCGATCCGGTATTCAGCTCCACGATAGGTCTCTACATGCCCACGTTGACGTCCAAACCCTTTGACCTCACTGACAGTCATGCCTTGTACGCCGATACTGC
>CBDAFK010000203.1:0-6338 GCA_965195235.1 uncultured Desulfobacterales bacterium
TATGAAATGAGGGGTTTCCGTTCAGACACTAATTAGTCGGTTATTGTAATAGGTTATTGTATTGACAACAAAATAAAACTGCTGGTAAAAGTTCAGTTGTCTATTTTTTTGACAAGATTAACAGGTATTACTAAAAAAGGAAGGATATAGTAAAGTGAACATTGTTGTATTGTTAAAACAAGTGCCGTCAACAGAGTCGTTTATAGAGATCGCGGATGACGGGGTGTCAATCAAGATCGATGATCTTAAAATGGTCATCAATCCCTATGACGAATTTGCGGTGGAGGAGGCTATCCAGCTAAAGGAAGCCCACGGAGGCTCTGTTACAATCCTTTCCGTGGGGCGTGAAAAAACAACAGAGTCAATAAGGACCGCCCTGGCAATGGGAGCGGACAGCGGTGTACTGATACAGGATTCCGCGATAGAAGGATGTGATAGCCTTGGCATAGCGCGTATTCTAACTGCAGCTCTAAAGGAAATTCCGTTTGACCTGATCATAGCCGGCCAGAGAGCTGTTGACGATGATAATTTTCAGGTAGGTGTGGCAGTAGCCGAATATTTAAAGATTCCACACATTTCTATGGTAATAAAGGAAGAAATCATAGACGGAAAAATCAGGTGTCACCGTACAGTCGAAGGAGGAACGGTAATACTTGAGGCTCCGTTGCCTGCCCTTTTTACCACGCAGCGCGGGTTGAACGAGCCTCGCTATGCTTCTCTTCCGGGCATCATGAAAGCAAAAAAGAAACCTCTTGACACCAAAACCCTTGCAGATATTGGATTGGATGCTGAAAAGGCGGGCAAACCAATGACGAGGATAGTAGCAATGAAATATCCTCCGGAAAGGGAAGGGGGCATGATTATTGAGGGAGACTCCGCTCAAGCAAAGGCCGCAGCCCTTGTCAAAATTTTGCATGAAGAATCAAAAGTAATATAATGAGGAGAGGATTATGTCACAGGAATGTGTGCTTGCAATAGCAGAACAGTCGGACGCTGCTTTTCGAAAAATTACTTACGAAGTTTTAAGTGAGGGCAGGCGTATTGCCGACAGCCTTGGCTGTCCCCTTACAGCCGTTGTTCTGGGAGCAGGTGAAGATATCTCAAAAGAGCTGGGGCAATATGGGGCGGACAGAATACTTGTAGCCGACAACCAGGCTCTTCGTGAATATGTAAACGATGCCTATACCAATGTAATTGCCGATATTATTGATAAAGAAAACCCTTGTGTTGTGATCTTAGGCGCATCAACCCAGGGAAAGGACCTGTCGCCGCGCATTGCAGCGCGAATAAATGCGCCTCTGGCCATGGATTGTGTGGCTGTTCAGGTTGAGAACAGCAATCTTGTGGTAACCCGCCCAATGTACGGAGGCAAAATTTTAGCCGATGTGGTTCTTGATGGAAAGCCGCAGATAGCGGCGATTCGGCCAAATTCTATGAGTATTGCAAAGACCGCGGGGGCTGGATCAGTTGAAAAACTTGATGTAGATGTCGGGAAGATTGATATCACTTTTATTGAAAAGAGGCTGGAAACCGGCAAGGTTGAGCTTACTGAAGCTGATGTGATTGTTTCAGGCGGCAGGGGTATGGGCGGCAGCGATTTTTCTGTTATTGAAGAACTTGCCGACCTGCTCGGAGGCGCTGTCGGCGCATCGCGATCAGCGGTTGATGAGGGATGGCGTTCTCTTTCAGATCAGGTTGGACAAACCGGAAAGGTTGTTTCTCCAAACCTGTATATAGCCTGCGGGATATCCGGAGCCATCCAGCATCTTGCTGGCATGTCCTCATCCAAGGTTATTGTGGCAATAAACAAGGACCCGGATGCGCCGATATTTTCTAAGGCCGATTATGGAATCGTTTGTGATCTTTTTGAGATCGTGCCTTTAATTACAGATGAGATAAAGAGATTAAAGTGAGCTAAAGTGCCTAAATAAGAAGTGAGCTAAAGTGCCTAAAGTATATTAAAGTGCCTAAAGTTGTGGTACGCCTTCGGCGTGCTAATTGATAACCCAATGCCACCGGGCTTTGCAAACTCCTTTTTACTGGTACGTTGATGGCATAAACGAATCCATATAAGATGAATGAACTCATTAACTCTTGCCAAGACCAGGCAGAATAACTTAACTTTAATCACTTATAACTTTAAAATTAGCAGCACCGAAGGTGCATTCCTTAATTTTAGGCACTTTAGCTCACTTTAGCTCATTTTAGGCACTGTCTTTTTTACTTTAGGCACTATAATATACTGTAATGAAATTGCATTTGATTAGTCTGGGCTGTGTACGAAATCTTGTTGACAGTGAAGTAATGTTAGGCCTGCTTGCAAAGACCGGCTGGTCAACCACGCAGGATCCTGAAAAAGCCGATATAATAATTGTTAATACCTGCAGCTTTATCGAGCCCGCAATTAACGAATCGATTGATACCATACTTGAACTGGCAAAGCTTAAACAAAGGAATAACTGCAAGAAACTGATTGTTACCGGATGCCTTCCCGAACGTTTCAGAGAGGAGATAGTATCTGCTCTTCCGGAAGTTGATTTTTTCCTTGGCACAGGGGGTTTTGATAAGATTGTACATGCTGCTGCCGGCAGCTTAGCCGATATTTCAAGATGCCTTTTGCCGGATCCGAACCTGGCGTCTCTTCAACCGCAGAATGTGCCAAGGATATATAGCTCTCCACACATAGCCTATCTAAGAGTTGCGGAAGGATGCGATAAGTGCTGCACATATTGCATTATTCCCAAGCTTCGCGGGAAATACAGAAGCCGTCCTTTTGAAGATGTCATTGCCGAAGCCCGTTTTTTGATTTTGTCAGGTGTAAAAGAGTTGATACTTGTTGCTCAGGATTCAACATATTATGGCAAGGATTTGAGCCCATCCATTGATCTGTGCATGCTGATTGAGAATATTGCAAACATATCACAGAATGTATGGATCAGAATCCTGTACGGGCATCCGCAAAGTATAACCGAATCTTTTATAAAAACAGTTGCCACGCACAGCAATATATGCTCATATTTTGATATTCCGATTCAGCATGTAAGCCGATCTGTTCTAAAAAGGATGGGCCGCAAATATTCGCGTGACGACCTGTGCAGGCTTATAGAGAAGATACGATCACTTGACCCTGATGCGGCAATCAGGACTACAGTTATTGTGGGTTTTCCCGGAGAAACAGACAAAGACTTTCACCAGCTTTTAAAATTCATACAGGAAATACGTTTTGATCATCTTGGCGCCTTCATTTATTCAGATTCCAAAGACCTGTTGTCTCACAGGCTTTCCGGACATGTTCCCAAAAAGGCCGCAAGGGAGCGGTATGATTTGCTCATGTCCAGCCAGGCAAAAATATCTTTGGAAAATAACAGTAAGCATATAGGCAAGGTTGTAAAAGTTTTGGTGGAACAAAAGCAGAAAAATAACATCTTTTCGGGTCGCAGCGCTTTTCAGGCTCCTGAGGTAGACGGCATTACATATATTAATGCCGACCGGTTGCAGGTGGGTTGCTTTGCCCACGCAAAAATTACGGATGCTCTTGAATACGACCTTATAGGAGAAGCTGTATGAACGACCTCAAAAACAGGATATTAGCTTCTGCAAAAGAGGACCTTGAGGATATTGAGATTGCCCTTAAACAGAATTTAACGCCGTATCTTGATCTGGTTTCTCAGACAGCGAGCCATATACTGTTTGCCGGCGGCAAGAGACTAAGGCCTTTGCTTATGGTGCTTTGCGCCAGAATATGCGGTTATAAGAGCAACTCTGACAAGACCTTTTCCATTATGTTTGAATATCTTCATGCCGCCACACTTTTACATGACGATCTTGTGGATGAGGCAACATTGCGCAGGGGCAAACCCGTAGCCCATTCAATATGGGGCAATTCAATAACGGTTCTTGTAGGCGATTTCCTTCTTGCGCGGGCTCTTTCGATTGCGGCTGATACAGGACACCTTAATGTCATCAAAATTATTTCGGAAATTACAGAAAATATGTCTCAGGGGGAGATCCACCAGCTTATGAGAAAGGGGCAACCGGATCTATCTGAAGAGGAGTATATGGAGATTATCCAGAACAAGACAGCTATTCTTTTTAGAGGCGCATGTCAGGTAAGCGCCATTATAGCAGATGCCCCGGAAAAAGAAGAAAAGGCATTATCAAACTATGGTTTTAACCTTGGGATTGCTTTCCAGATGATTGATGATCTTCTCGATTATACATCAAATGCCGGTGTTCTTGGAAAGGAGGCAGGTGCAGACATAAAAGAGGGAAAATTAACCCTGCCACTCATATATGCATTAAAGCAGGCTGATTCAAAAGCTGGTTCAAAGGATCTGGCCATGATGAAGAGAATAATAAAAAATAAGGATTTTTCTGCTGACGAATTTGAGATCTTATTAGAATTGTTAAATAAATACAAGGGGCTGAAATATACTGAAGAGTTGGCGGCAAAACATATTGCCAGAGCAAAGCAGGCTCTTGTCGGAGTTTTTAAGCCTTCAGGAACAAGGGAAGCGCTTATAAATATCGCCGATTATGCGCTGGTCAGGAAATATTAAAAATGAGACTGTCAAAACAGATATTGCTGCTTGTTCTTTTTTTAGTGATGATGCTGCCAGAGGCTGTTCAGGCTGAAGAACAGTTACATACAAAAACTGTTTTGGTCATAGGAACAGGTAGAATATATTCTGATAATGTTGCTGTTGCGCGGAACCGGGCAATTTCCAACAGCCTGGTTTCAGCAATAGAAAATGTTGCAAAAGATTTTCTGCCGCTTGAGTCTCTAATTCAGAATTTTCAGGTTATAAATAAAATTTTATATAGTAATGCCAAAGAATTTGTTCAAGGATACAAGGTGCTGACAGAGGCGTTGTCCGGAAATATTTACAGGGTAATGGTTCAGGCAACTGTTTCGATTGATAAAGTTCAGCAGCAACTTTCAATTGCAGGGATTATGATAGGCAAAAAGTCTATGCCGCGGGTTCTCTTTTTCATTGCAGAGCAAAGCACTGAAGATAATTTGCCCCAATACTGGTGGGGAGAAGGTATGTCTGCGGTTAAAAGCGTTGCGGAAAGCGGCATGACCCGCGTAATGATGAAAAAAGGTTTTTTGATAATTGATTATGAAAATTTGGCGCAAAATTTGAGAAATGAAGCTTTAGATTTAGAGCCTGAATTAGAGCATCAGGAAGCTGTTCAACTCGGAGTCCGAGTTAATGCGGATGTGGTAATAGTCGGCAAAGCTATTGCGAGTAAAGCGCCGAATATTATGGGCAAAAATATAAAGTCATTCAAGGGGGCTGTAACTGTACGGGCATTCAGGACAGACACCGGCAAAGAAATTGCCTCTGCCTCGCAAACAGCTCTCTCCGCCAATGTTGATGAGGTCGCAGGTGGCATGGCTGCCCTTTCAGATGCAGGAGCCCTTGCCGGCAAAGACCTTTCTTTGCAAATACTTGAGGAATGGCAGAAAGAAATAAAGAAGCTTGTTAATATTGAACTCGCTGTTAGTGGAACATCTAATTTTGCAAACTTTGTACAGTTTCGCAAAACCTTAAATGATATATCGGGTGTAAATCGTGTTCAGCTTAAAGAGATGAGACTTGATGAATCTGTAATTTCCGTTGATTTTCAAGGAAATGCCAAGGAGCTTGCAGATGCCCTGATGCTTGAGGCCTTTGATTCGTTCGGCATTAATATATACGAAGTGTCACAAAACCGTTTAAGGATTGAACTTATACCATCACAATAGGATAATCAGCTAAGTTGAAACAAAAGAAAAATGCAATCAACATTCCCAATATTTTAACCGTCATCAGGATATTGCTTATACCCCTTTTTGTTATTTTCCTGCTGAAAGGTATGCTTCACTTTGCACTCTTAGTATTTACTATTGCAGCAATAAGCGACGCCCTTGACGGACTTTTTGCAAGGTATTTAGACCAGCGGACGTTATTGGGCGCTTATCTTGATCCCCTGGCAGACAAGCTGCTTTTGTCCAGCGCTTTCATTATTCTGGCTGTTATTAAAATCGTTCCCGGATGGGTTGCCGTTATTGTAATAAGCCGCGATGTTTTGATATTGCTTGGCGTTGCTATTTTTGCCCTGGCAAATATAAATATTGAAATTAGACCAAGGATAACCAGTAAATGCACAACTGTTTTCCAGATGTTGACCATTTTCTTTCTGCTGCTTGACCCAAAAATTTCCGAAGCTGATACGATTAAGTGGATTTTATGCTGGTTTACCGCAGGGATAACCATATTATCCGGTCTTCATTACACTTACATAGGCATGAACTTGATTCAGAATGCTTCCAACAATAACAGGGGGAATAC
>CBDAFK010000204.1:0-6402 GCA_965195235.1 uncultured Desulfobacterales bacterium
GGAATTGAATCGTTTGTAAGAGGGCTGATAAATACAGGTTCAACCCCAAGGGCGATAAGGGCATCGATATTTTCAGGATAGTAAAACTGAAATGCTGAATCTTTGACTATGCCTATTCTCGTTGCTCGTTGCTCGTTGCTCGTTGCTGGATTTCGGATTTCGGATTTCGGATGGGAGATTAGAGATTGGGATCGATGAATAGAATGTTCAGATAATCTGTGTAAATCTGCGTAATCTGCGGATGGGATTTTGGATTTTGGATGCACAGGGGTGTTGCAAGCAATTTCGGCCAATGCGTCAAGATCAAGATACTGCAATGCTGTTTGAGAAGCGGCGGCAATGGAATCTGTTGCCCACCCATGTTCAGGCATCGGTACGAGACCCATGTGGCGTTCTGGAAAATTTTGCTTTCCCAGTTTCGGCACAGCGCCTAATACAGATATGCCACAGTGGTGTTCAATACTTTTGCGGAGTATATTTTCATGTCTTGGCCCGGCAACACGGTTTAATATAACCCCTTTTATCTTAACATCCGGATCAAACCGGATACAGCCGGAAACAACTGCAGCCATAGTTCTTGTGGTCTTTGTGCAATCAATACACAAAATTACAGGGGCGTTAAGCAGTTTAGCAAGCTCGGCAGTGCTGGTGCTTCCCTCAACATCTATTCCGTCATAAAGCCCGCGGTTGCCTTCTATGACAGCGATATCTCTGTTTATGGAATGTGAAAAAAATGAATTAAGGACTTGCTCTTCTTTTATCATGAAGGTGTCCAGATTATAGCAGGGTCTTCCAGCCGCAAGCGCGAGCCAGCCGGCATCAATATAATCAGGACCTTTTTTGAAAGGGGCTACTTTTTTCCCAAGATTAGTCCATGCGGCAATAATACCAATCGATAGTATGGTTTTCCCTGCTCCTCCCCGCAAAGCCGTAATAATAATTCTGGGGATATCCATATATTTGTAATCGTTCACAGTTCACGGTTCACAGTTAAATGAGCTCGCTTTTGCGGTTCAAAAAGAAATGGCATAAGACGCAATGCAAGCTTAAAATAATACAAAAAAAGCCTTACGTCTTATGCCATACAATAAAGTCTAATTTTTATTATAGCACAAAAAGTCAAAAAAAGTCTCAGATTGAAAATCTTTTATTCTTCTTCTTCGCCCTCGCCATGAGCCTGTTTGCCGGCCCCTTTAAGCCCATACATCGAAGTGCTGCCGCTTGACCAGTACTCAAGGACTTCATCTGTTACCATCTGGTTAATAAACTTTTTCGCGGCTCTGGGCTTTTCATCAAGTATTTTAGCAAGGTCATTGAAATAAAATTTTGATTTTGATTTTGCTTTCTTTTTCAGCGCTGCAACAATTTTCTCGACCGCTTCAGATTGATCCATTATCTTGCCCTCTTTTGTTAAAAGCAGGGAACACTGTTTGTGTTCCCTGCCGGTTATATATATCTATCTTTAGAACTTAAAGTTTGTTGTCTGACGCCATGTATAATAAGCAGGATCGCGGAAATCATCGATAAGATGATGTGTAAATTCAAGCTCACATTTCTCAAAGAATTTTTCCCATCCGATCCTCTCAGCCCAGTCACCGAGGCGTTCATACTTATGAGCATCTTTTGAATAAGTATCTACCATTCTCTTTAAAGTAGTCGTCATGGTTGGCCAGCGAGGCTGTTCGTTCGGTATAAAGGCCACAACGACCTTGGAGAACTTGGGCGCGCTGAGCCTGTTGGAAATTTTACCACCCGCCATGAGCACTATTCCGTCGCCAACATCATCGGCAAGAGGCATGGAAGGACACATTGTATAACAGTTGCCGCAGAACATGCATTTTTCCTCGTTTACGGAAACAGACTTTACCTCGGTTCCGTTCGGAAGCGTTACCTTGGTCGGTTTAATGGCCGCTGTTGGACATGCGGCAATGGCAAGAGGAAGCTCACACATTTTGTCGATATATTCATGGTCGATCATAGGCGGTTTGCGGTGATATCCCAGAATCGCGATATCAGAGCAATGGACCGCGCCGCACATATTAAGGCAGCAGGCCATGGAAACACGCAGTTTTGCCGGAAGCTTCATCTCTGTAAACTGGTCAAAAAGCACATCCAGGGTTGCCTTTACAGTCCCTGATGCGTCGGTAGCCGGGGTATGACAATGAATCCAGCCCTGGGTATGCACTATGTTTGTAATACTGGCTCCTGTGCCGCCGATGGGAAATTTGTAACTCCCGGCAGCGAACTTCCTGCTCAGAAGGTCTTCCTTCATAGGCTTTACGTTTTCTTCTTTATCCGTCATGAACTCGATGTTGTTTCTCGTTGTAAACCTTAAGTATCCGTCACAATATTTATTAGCGATTTCGTTCATTTCACGCAGATGGGTTACACTCATGAAACGACATCCACCACATCTAATTGTATAAACCTTGTCGCCTGATTCCGCGACATGAACCAGTATGCCTGGTTCAAGTATTTCATGATACAGCCATTTACCCTTGTTTTTTGCAATAACCGGAGGGTAAAATTCATCATATTTTCTCGGACCGATGTCGGTTATTCTGTTTTCCATCGGTTTGTCAGGATTGTAGCCTGAAGATATAAATGCCATGATTATTCCCCTCCTATCTTTGATGGAATTTTCTAAATTCGTTAATATCACGCTCGAATCCGCCAGGAACCTCATCCGCTTTCCAGAAAATGTATGGATTGGACCGAGGCTCTTGAATCTGCTGAGGTATAGCTTTAATTCCTGTTACTTCAAGCAGTTTCTGGAAGCCTTGCCGTTTGATTAATTCACCGAAACGCTCACGGTTCTTGCCCTCTTCCATCCACCAATCCCAGATTTTCTCAATTAACTCATGGATATTATCATAAGGCTCTTCAACCTTCATAAAAGGAATAAGAAGAGTGGCCATCTGCGCGCCATCAAGAATAGGAGACTTAGCGCCACACAGAATCGAACAACCTCTGTCATTGCCTATCCTGAGAGCTCTCGGCATGACACAAATACAGTGCATGCATCTGGTACATTCCGGGGTGTCGATTTCAAGCTTTCCATCTTCATACCGCATACATTGGCTGGGACATAGATCGATAACCTCTTTCTGGATATCAAACGGACCCCAGTCCCGACCCGCATGCGCGCCGGCATTTGGCGGAAATTCTCCACCGATATATGCCTTAACAGCTTCCTGGTCGATGCGTATATCATCTCGCCATGTGCCTATAAATGATATGTCTGATCGAGCAATAGATGCCACGCAGCAGTTGGGACACCCGTCAAACTTGAATTTAAACTTGTACGGGAATGCCGGACGATGGAGTTCGTCCTGATATACGTTTGTCAGTTCATGACAGATAGCCTGTGTGTCATAACATGCAAATTCACAACGCGAAGTGCCAAGACAGTCGGAAGGAGTCCGCAAATTAGAGCCGGAACCGCCGAGGTCCTGATTCAGGTTATGCGTCAATTCCCAGAAGACCTCTTCGAGTTGAGGTGTTGTTGTGCCAAGAAAAATAATATCTCCGGTTGCGCCATGCATGTTTGTAAGACCGCTTCCCCGGCGTTCCCAGAGATCACAAATATCTTCAATATATTTAGTGGTATAATACTTGCCTGCGGGCTGGCTTACACGCATGGTGTGGAAATGCGCAACTCCCGGAAACATTTCGGGCTGATCGCAATATCTGCCAATAACTCCGCCTCCATAACCGAATACACCAACGATTCCGCCATGTTTCCAGTGAGTCCTGCCGTGCTTATAGGATAGCTCAAGCACTCCAAGAAGGTCATCACAGCAGTCCACAGGGATCTGGTATTCGATATTTTTCTCATTCTTTGCCCTTGATTCAGCCTCCTGTTTCAGATCGGACACAAAACTTGGCCATGGCCCGCTTTCAAGCTGATCAATCAAAGGGGTTTCATGTTTTGCCATTGTTTATTACCTCCATTATTTTGAAAATTAGTCGTTCTGACTACAAAGACATATCCCTTTCCTTTTTGCTTTCCGGTCACCTCCTCTCTTTTTACAGTTATATTTTTTTACAATTTTGTCTTGGCCACTTAATGCCATATTAATATATATTATATTTTAAAGCTTTTAGAATTAATCTTGTTTCTTGTCAATAAAAAAAACCGGTTCCATCATCTTAATGAAGCATAAAATATTCATTCCGGATTTCATCGCTTTATCTTGGGGTTTAACCTGCAAAATGTTCCATATATTGTGTGCTAAACGATTATTCCTTTACATGCCGGTTATGGCTTCGAAAAGAACCTCTGCATGCTTTTTTATATTCTGTCTTATCACAGGAATCTCCGGCGCTAATGGATTGTATGAATTAACAATAGATAGTGATAAATCATGCAAATCCTTCTCAGTACAGGATGATAATAGATAATCATGGAAATAAGCATCAAAAGAATCAGATGATAAACCTGTGGGATATTTCCAGCGCAAACCCTGGAAAAAACCTTTCAGGGCGCCTTTAACAGCAATATCGTCAGACCACACAATATCACCGATTCCATCTATCCTGTCGAGCCGCATCCTGATTAAAAGGTTTAATAAAAATACCAGCAACGCCTCCAGTATCATTTCAACATCCCTGCCTGTATTTTCATCATCTTGTTTTGCAAACATGGGCGCATATTGCCTGACCGTTATAAGCTTCAGTTCAATTATATGGGAATTGCCTTTTTTCACTCCCTCCGAAACCCTGCCCCTTGAAGGGGGAGGGCAAGGTAGGGGTGTCAGCCTTATAACAAAGTCTCCGGCAGCATGATGCCAGGGAAATATTTGCTCAAAGGTTTCAATATTATAATAACCGGTCAGAATCATGGCTGCCTGACTGTAAAGTTCCAGCGTATTATCAGGAGAAAGAAAATAGTTACCCTTTTCAGAATCCCAGACTAATATTTTGTGCTTATTATCCGTCTTATCAATGGAAATATGGAACTCGTTAAAGCCTTCAAACCATTCACCCAAAAACATGCTCATAGTGTGTCCGCTTTCTTTTACACGAGCTTCTCCATAGCCATAAGCCTCTGGAATGGATGAAAATGAAAAATCATTGCCCAGCCTTTTAAGACAGTTGGATTCTCTTTCGATACAATCCCTGCCTGCAGCGGATATTGCAACATTTAAGACGAATTTATAACTATGTTTATCCAAAATAGCTTCAACTGTGGACGGATGATAAAATTCCCCGTGTTTTATTAGACAAACTCGAATTTCTTTGATTTCTTCAGGGATTATCTGACGATTCATGCTTTTAGAAAGGGCGGAAATCAGGATTTCAAATTTGTTTTTTTCCAGAAAAGAATGGACAGCGCTAAAGTAGTCTCCATAGGTGATAGAAATACCGGTTACTTTCTGTGGCTGTTTTCTTGTTGCTGGAAGGGGGGCCGTCCAGATCTTGCTGTTTTTCTGTATTAAACTGTCTGACCGGTAAAGAAAATACTTGAATTGCGGAGCGAAGCTCATTATCGGTGAGTTTCTATGTCTTTCAAAATTTCAGGAGCCACTTTATAACCAAGTTCGATCGCTTTATCACAATGCTTGACAGCCAGATCATATTCCTCATTTTCAAGATATGCTATTGCGAGGTTATTGTGTGCAATAGGAAAAGAAGGATCTAACTTAAGGACTTTAAGGTTTGTTATAATGCTTTCTTTAACCAACCCTTTCCTCAAATAAGCATTTGCCAATGTAGCATAAGCCTGTAAAAATTTGGAATTATACACAATAGCCTTTTGAAGCGATTTAATGGCTTCGTCAATATTCCCCATCTGAAGATGCACAAAACCTATATTTCCATAACCTTCAGAAAATCCAGCCCTGACTTTGGTTGCATGTTTATTGTATGCAAGACATCCATCAAGGTCCCCGCGCTGCAAACAAAGCCCGCCTAACTGGACAAACGCTTCAGCAAAATTCGGGCTGCAATCGATTGCGGCATGAAGCTCATTTTCAGCCTCCACATATTCTTTAATGCCCAAAAGGGCAACAGCAAGGTTGTAATGGGACACGCTGCATTCAGGATTTGAAGCTATTGCAGCTCGGCAGTCAGCAATATATTCTTTCGCATTTTTTGCTTGTGGCATAATTATATCCTTTGAAATTGGTCGAGTGGTCAAGTGGGAAATTGGTCGAGTGGTTAACTATTCAACTATTTACAGGCCTTTTTGCCTGTGGCTGAACTATTACTATATTTTTTTGGTTATTATGGCGTCATCCTGATGTCAAGAAAAAACGAAATTGCCAACAGCAATTCTAATTATAGCCTGTTATTCACCACGAAGCACACGAAGAACGCGAAGTATAGATTTTCAGATAAATAATTTCACACCGTTTATTCTCCTCTCCTTGTGGGAGAGGGTCAGGGTAAGGGGAAATA
>CBDAFK010000205.1:0-9714 GCA_965195235.1 uncultured Desulfobacterales bacterium
TATAAATTAAAGAAATTGGGATACGACCTCAAAAAGATAGGTCAGATGGTTTCTGCGATATATGATATAGAAATAGAAGAGATATATTCAAAAGGCCGGCGCAAGGTTCAAGTTGAGGCCAGAGACCTGTTATGCTATTGGGCTGTTCGGGAGTTGGGAATAAGCTGCACGGATTTAGCGAAACAATTAGGAATGAGTCAGCCGGGAGTAGGATATGCTGTAAATAGAGGAGAAAAGATCGCTAAAGAGCATAAATATGAATTGCTCTAACAAGCTATTTACTGATTTATGGACGTATATACGCGTCCCGTATATACGTGAGAAAAGAATATGATTCCCAAAAAAGTAAAAGCTTATTGCAAGAGTATTGAAGAATGGCCAGATAGTTGGAAATATAATAAAACGGACGTCACAACCGGCGAGAACATTCTGCATTCAGCATTTATTCCCTTTATAGGTTTTCTCATTTCAAAAAAGCTAACGAAGAAAACGATAAAAAAGCACATCGATAACATATGGCTGCTTGGCGGCGAAATAATAGAAAGAATTAACAGGGATGAATCTTTGAGAGAGAAAGATGGTTTATCACTTGTAAAAGAATTTGTGGATGAATCTGGTGGGCCTTATTCAAAACATCTACATTCGGAAACAGAAATGAATTCTTTTGACAGTACATGCAGAAAAGTTCATAAGTTCCTAAAAACAACAGGTGCATAACGAATTCATTTATTACAGTCTATCGCCCAGATCCCGATCGCTGGATTAATTTCCGAGTAAGGAGAGAAAAATCATGATGCCATTCGAAAAATGTCCAGTTTGCGGTGGTGAACTGAAAGAGAAGGAAGTAGAAAAACTTCTGCATGGTGGAAATCATACCGCAACTCTACGAGTCCATGCTGAAGTCTGCTTGCATTGCGGGGAACGCTTATATGCCGAAGAGACAGTAAGGTTCTTTGAGCAGATCAGAAACAAGTGGATATGTCGAGAATTTTTGCGAAGCCTTTATGCGCAAGAGATCGGCGCAGATCAAGTAAAAAATCGCTCAATTTAGGTTAAAGGCGATGATGAATGGAAATAATATAGATATCCTGATAACAGGCGGCAACCTGCTGACCATGTCGGATTCAATGGAGGTCGTTGAAAATCCGGTCATCGGAATCAGGGATGGAAAAATACTTTTTGTTGATACCGGCTACGATCCGCAGTCAAATCCTTATAATGCCGGAGAGGTTATAGATGCTGCAGAATCGATTATCATGCCGGGTCTTATTAATACTCACACCCACCTGCCAATGACATGTTTCAGAGGGCTTGCCGATGACATTCCTCTGAAGGACTGGCTGAACAACTACATCTTCCCGGCAGAAGCAAAATATTTAAACAAAGACACGGCCTATTACGGAGCTATGCTGGCAATAGCGGAAATGATTCTCTCCGGCACAACAACCTTTTGTGACGGATATTTTTTTGAAACCAGCGTTGCCCGGGCGGCAAAAGATACTGGAATGCGAGCTGTTTGCTGTCAGGGATTTGTTGATTTTCCCGCGCCTGACAATCCTGATTTCGCAAGCAATATACAAATTGCGGAATCTTTTATTGCAAGCTGGCATGATGTTTCCGGCCTGATTTCTCCCGCCCTGTTCTGTCATGCGCCCTATACCTGTTCCCCTGAGACGCTCCGGGATATCAAACAGGTTGCAAGAAACAGCAAAACGCTTTTTTTAACCCATTTGTCTGAAACCATAAGCGAAGTGGAAGAACTCAAGCAGCAATATGGAAATACGCCTGTGCGTCATCTCTACAGCCTGGGCATATTAGACGATTTTACAATTGCTGTTCACTGCAATTTTGTTGATGAAGATGAAATCAAAATGCTTGCCGATGCCGGAGCAAAGGTATCTCACAATCCACAAAGCAGCATGAAACTTGGAGCAGGCGTTGCGCCTGTTCCGGCAATGCTGAAACAAGGGGTTATAGTAGGGCTTGGCACAGACGGCTGCGCAAGCAACAACGATCTTGATCTTTTACTGGAGATGGATACAGCCGCCAAGATTCACAAGCTTACAACAATGGATCCCACGGTCATGGATGCGGCAACAGTACTGCGGATGGCTACTATTGATGGCGCAAAGCTGCTCGGCCTTGAAGGCAAGACCGGCTCCATTGAGGTCGGCAAATGCGCAGACATCATTATCCTGGACACCAATAAACCTCACCTGACCCCCATGTACAACTGCTATTCACATATAGTATATGCGGCATCTGGATCGGATGTCTCAACAAGCATAATTGACGGAAAAATCGTCATGAAAGACAGGCAGCTTTTGAATATGGATATTTTGGATATTATGGACAGGGTGAGAAAGATTGCGAGCAATATCGGGAATCATTACTTTACATTATGAACTCTTATCACAAAGAGCAGTCAGATGCGCTATATATGGTTCGGAGCCTTCTTTCGACCTTTTCTCCAGAGGAAAGACAAAAACTCGAATCCGAGGTTGCCGATTATCTTGGGTTTCGCGAGGAGGTGGCCTCCTTTCTCTCGACCCATTTCAGCAGGGTATGTACGCAAAAGTGCTACAAGAGCCGGCTTAGCGCCTGTTGTACGCGCGAGGGAATTATTACATTTTTTGCAGACGTGGTTGTCAATGCTTTGATGTCGCAAGACAGGGAGATAGATCTTTTGCTTGAGGTTCTTAAAAAACCGAACAATGGATTCAAGTGCATCTATCTGGGAGAAAAAGGTTGCCTGTGGCGGCTTAAACCTATTGTTTGCGAGATGTTTCTGTGTGAACATGCAAAAAAAGAGGTGTTTAGTAAAAACCAACAGCTCGAGCACAAATGGGATGAACTGAAGCAACGCGAGAAACTTTACACATGGCCGGATCGCAGGGTTGTTTTTGATACACTTGAAAGTTATTTCATAGAGGCCGGATATTCTTCGCCCCTTATGTACATGCACAACAGCCCCGGTCTTTTGCGTATAAAGCAAAGAGCGCTTTCAGGTACCGCGTCTTGCAAAGGCGGCGATTGAAAATGGCTTGAGAAGCGAAGCATCCATTACAGCTTCATAGCCGGTTAATCGGGCTACAACTATATTATCCTTATCAAGGAATGTAAAATTGCATGTCATTTTATGGTCTGTCATCTTCTTTACCTCAAGCACTGCCGTTACTTCGTCAAGTGGGAAAGCCTTTTGATACTGACGGTAAGAGGATGTATAGCTCGGAAGCGAAACAAGACCTGTCTCATTAAAGCAGTATAATATTGCCATTTGAAATGCCGAGTCCACGACAAGAGGATCCCCTATCCATCTGCTTCTTAACGGTTCGACCATCCACTTTGCCGGCAGAGGGGCGGCGGAAATCCGCGCTACCATCCTGTTTGACGAATAACCTGTAATTTCTTCTATTCCTTGAAGCTCAATGCCATGAAAAAGGATTTTATCATATATCTCTTCTATGCTCATCGGGTAAGGTTTTGAATCGATCTTTTTTGGCCGGTCAAAATGCGGCGGCTGTGAGAAACTATCTGTCAAAACAGCTTTTGCCCTGTAGTGGACAATATCCATGCCATCCTTTATACCATCCCTGATTTCAACATCGACTTCAAAAAAAGGCCCTTTCTTTACAGGCCTGCCTGCCATGAGACTGATCATCTTTTTTTGCTGGTCAAGCTTGATGCCGTTTAAAGCCTGCATGTCATCAAGACCGTGTAAGAAAAGACCCGGATTTCCATGAAGCGCTCCATGCCCTAACCATTCAGCTATAAGCGCAAAAGGAACTACAGGTTTTCCTCCAAGAACATGTGATTTAAGGATAGGATATCTATCAACATCTATTTCGCGTTTTATCATTAAAGAAAGTTTATCCTTTTTCTTTATTGATGGGGCCTGTTTCGGGACAAAACTTTCCGTTTTTATAGCACCTTTGTTTTTTTGAATAAGAATTTCTGCGCCAATAACAACCTCTACAGGAGAGTCTTTATCTCGCGTCATTTCGCGGAGCATACACATAGCTCCCGAATCGATTGGAATCAGCTTTATGTTGTTTCGCGCAAATTCCCGTTTCAGGGCAGGCGACACCATGCCGCCATCCCACGGCCCCCAGTTAATGGAGATGACTTTGCATTCAGGCCGGTTTATAGACTCCTGTTGCGCTATCTTGTTTAAAACCTCGTTAGCCATGGCATAATCGGCCTGGCCTTTATTTCCAATGCGGGCGGTTATTGATGAAAAAAGCACAATGTACTTAAGGCTATCCTGTTTTGTAGCTTCGAGAATTGTTTTGAGCCCCTTAACCTTAGTGTCGAAAACCCTTTCAAACTGCTCAATAGTTTTGTCTGTTATAAAGCGGTCTTTTAGAATTCCGGCCCCATGTATAATTCCTTTTATCGTTCCATGGGCCGAGCGAACATCATCAAGAACGGAATTGACGGCGTGGAAATCGCGGACATCCACCGAATAATAGAGCACTGTGGCGCCGGTTTCTCTAAGCTTTTGCATGTTTTTTGAAATTTCGCGATTTGTTAGATGCTTTTTAAATAATTTTTCCAACAAGGCAGGCGAGGCATCTTTTTTGTTTAATTCATTTTCGATAATGGCTTTTTTTATCGCTGTTTCATCATGAGCAGAAGCAAGCCATTCAGGTTCCGGAGATGGATGTGGAGAGCGACCAAGAAGAACAAGTACAGGCTTTGCATGTTTCGCAAGGGCGTATGCCGCCGCCGCTGTTATGCCTTTTGCGCCTCCTGTTATAACGACTACATCATCCTGGTTAAGATTTATATCTATAGCGCTTTGAGGATAAGGAGAAGACACAAGCTCCAATATAAGCCGCATGTTAGAGTTCAGGCCGGTTTCAACAGGCTCTGATGGATCAGGATTTAAAAGTTCAGCCGCAATATTTTTTGCAATACCCTTTTTGTCTTTCCAATAAGGCTCTATATCTATGGCATGGCATCTAACGCCGTCCCATTCAATTGAGGCGGTTTTTGCAAGACCGGCAAGTCCGCCAGACACAGGATTAGCCATTCCCTTGCCCTTAAAGCCGAATGCTCCGTCAAGGCTGGTTATTGTCGCAAATACGGCTCCACCTTCTGCGGCTGAATCTATCAGTTGCCGGGCAATCAGACTTGTAACCCCAAAGGCATCCTTTAAGAAGGTCTCGTCCTGTGAGCCTGTAGCCCCTATTACAAGACCTCCTGCCGGAGGCAGATCCTTTTTTTCCTTTAACGCTTTGAGTGAAACAACCATGGCGTCTATATTAAATAATGTCAGTTCATCGGCGATTGCTTGTGAGAGACCGTTTTTATCTTCTATGATATAGACTTTTCGTCCAGCCGGAATAGATAGTCTTTTGGTATATGAAAGAGGCGTTTCAACTATGGATACTGTTTTTCGATCAATTTTATCTATAAGAAGTTTAGTTGTTTCTTCATCTTTATTTGAACTCTTTTGAGTCACCTGCCTCTCATGCTCATCTGTTTTTACGGCGCCGGAAAGATGTTCTGCGATCTGGCCAAGTGTTTTCAATTTGCCCATGATTTCAGGCGAAACAGAAGGCAGATCAGGCATTTTTTCTTCGATTGTGGAAAGTATTTCCACCCTTTTTATGGAATCAATACCAAGATCTGCTTCAATATCCATGTCAAGATTAAGCATTTCAACAGGATATCCTGTGAGGTTGCTGACCACTTCGAGTATGCTGGTTTGGATTGTTGATTGTTGACCCGCCGTGCTCGCGCCCGTCGCGGCAGGTTGTTTGATTTCGGATTCTGACTCCCGGTTCCCAGCTTTGAGCTTTGAGCTTTGAGCTTCCGCCTTGCTTTGAGCTTTGAGCTTTGAGCTTTCAGCTTCTTCCCGGCTTCCAGTTACCGGCTTCCAGTTCCCAGTTTCCAGCTCAAGCCCCATGGAGGCTTCGGCCATGCGCCTGGTATTTTCCATCATATTTTGCAGCATGCGGCCTGCCTCTGACTGAGTTTCCAGAAATTTTTGATGAGTTTCAGCAGTTTGTAGTTGAAGAGCCTGCATCGATTTCAGCCCTTCCTGAACCGTTTTTAAAGCATCTGAAATCAGGTCGGGTTGTTGTGCTTTATCCAATTTATTCTGGTTTTGCGTTGAAGCTGTAATTTGTCTTGCCTGAGTTTCCGGATGTATACCGGTTATATGTTTTTTAATTGTTTTTTCCCTTTGTTTTGGCTTTGACCTGTAGTTTGCTCCTGAAACAGGTATGCTCATAAGCTGTTTTTGGATTTCTCTGACAGGATCTTCCCATTTGTTTAAATTAACATTATGACCAAGAGAGGCAAGAAGGCTAAGTGTTTTTGCGAGATCCATCACTCCTGATCCTTTTCTCCGAGAGCTGTCGAGAGAAACCGCCTGAAAATTCTGGCCTCTTAATATTGATTTAACAAGACCTGTCAGCACCGATCCCGGGCCGATCTCCACAAATGTGCGAATACCGGCTTTTAATAGATTTTCGATTTCGCTCACAAAATCTATCGGAGATAAAATTTGTCCGCTAAGCAAGCCCTTTGCCTTGCTGGAATTAGCCGGGTAAGGCATGCCGGTTGTATTGGAAAAGACAGGCACCTCTGATGGAACAATATCTGCATTTTGTACAAGTTGTGCAAACGGCTTTTGAGCATCCTTTATTAGAGCGCTGTGAAAAGCGGCAGACACGGAAAGTTTTATTGTTTTAAACCCTTTTTGTCTGCATATCTTGTCGGCCAGGGCAATTGACTCAACAGGGCCGGACAGAACCCCCTGGTTTGGGCTGTTTTTGTTGGCAAGTATTACGTTTGTCTCTGAGCTGTTAATCAGGTCCTCAAGTTCGTTAAGCGGTGCCTTTACTGCCAGCATCGCACCGCTGTTATCTTTATTGCGTCCGGCTGAAGCCATTAAATTGCCGCGTGCAAATGAAAGGTCAAAAAGGGTGTCGATATCCATCCATCCCGCGGCATAAAGTGCAGGCAGTTCCCCATAGCTGTGTCCGCATGTGGCATCAGGCTTTATGCCGAATCCTTGAAGGATATTAAGCATTGCCAGGCTTACAGCGCCGATGGCCGGCTGGGCGATCTCTGTGTTTTTTAAAGCGTCTTTATCTGTTTGAGCTGGAAAAGGATAGATATAATCGGATAAATAGCCGGTATCTTTATACTTGCTGTTTGCAATTTCCATGACCTCAAGGGCTTCCGGAAAACAGCAAACAAGGTCGCATCCCATTTGCGTATATTGACTGCCCTGGCCGGGGAACATAAATGCGATTTTACCGCGGTTTTCAGGGTTGATATAATCAGGGCCTCCATAATAGATATTTTGCAGGTTCCACGCACCTTTCCGGTTGTTTGCGCTAAGCGCATCCAATGCCTCGTCAAAAAACCTGGATGTGTATCCGGAAGAATTAAGAGGCTGCTTAATGACAAACATAAGCCTGTGCTGATCATTAAATGAAAAATCGGTCCTGGTATCAGAGGCTGTTTTTGACAATTCTTTATTTGACATTCCTTTGTCAATGGAGTTTTTCAGGCTACTCACGAGTTTAACAAGCCCGTTTTTGCTTGAAGCGGACAGGGCAACGATTTCAATTGATCCGTCCCATGAAATATTCCTTTTTTTAAATTTATATTCTTCCATAAGAATATGGAAATTACTTCCGCCAAATCCAAAAGCGCTGACACCCGCGCGGCGCGGATGCCCCTTTTTTGACAGCCATGGCCTGGTTTCTGTGTTTAAATAAAAAGGGGATTCATCTATTCTTAATTCCGGAGCAGGGTTATCGGCTTTCAATGTCGGCGGCAGGGCCTTGTGATAAAGAGACAGAGCGGCCTTAATCAGACCGGCTGCTCCGGCTGCGGCCTTGGTGTGGCCGATCATCGACTTGACAGATCCAAGAGCGCACTTGCCGGAATTAAGAATATTTGATGATATGTTTTTATTTGTGTTTGATTCGCCAAAGACCTGGCATAGGGACTGAAATTCCGCCATGTCTCCAACCCTGGTGCCGGTGCCGTGGGCTTCGATCAGGCCAATAGTGGCGGGATCTATTCCTGCGTTCATATAAGCTGTGCGAAGCGCTTTTGCCTGTCCTTCGGCCCTGGGCGTATATATGCTCTGCGATTTGCCGTCGCTTGACGAGCCAATTCCCTTTATTACAGCGTAGATTTTGTCCTTATCCTTTTCAGCATCTTCAAGCCTTTTAAGAACAACTATCCCGACCCCTTCTCCAAGCACGGTTCCGTCCGCATCCCTTGAAAAGGGCCTGATGTCTTCTGTAGGAGACAAAATATGTGTTTTGGAAAAGCACATATGCATAAAGATATCGTTTAAAGTATCCACTCCGCCGGTGAGAGCCATGTCTGAACGGCCCGAGATAAGCTCCATCACCGCAAGGTGTATCGCGCTCATCGAGCTGGCGCATGCAGCGTCAACCACGCAGTTAGTGCCGCCTAAGTCGAGTTTATTGCATATTCTTCCTGCCACGACATTTCCAAGAAGACCCGGGAAGGAGTTTTCCTGCCACGAAACATATGAATCGGATATTCGCTCAATTATTTCCTGGGCCTTTTCAGCAGAGATTCCTGAATCAAGAAGAGCTTTGCGCCATTTTGGATATCCGAGTCTTGCGCCGAGAGGGATAACAAGTTCCTGGGTTCCGGTTATTCCAAGTATTACGCTTGTTTTATCTCTGTTGAAGTTTTTGCCTTTCCAGTAACCTGCGTCATCAAGAGCTGTTTTTGCGGCCATAAGGCTGAGAATTTGTGAAGTATCTGTTGCTTCAAGGGAAGAAGGAGGAATGCCGAATTCGGTTGGGTCAAATGAAACGGGGGAAAGAAAGCCGCCCCGTTTGCAGTAAACATGGTCGGGTTCTTTTGGATTTTTGTTAAAGTAATCTTCAGGATTCCAGTGTGATTTTGGAACTTCGGTTATGCCGTCTTTGCCTTGAAATATTAAGCGCCAATATTCTTTTAATCCAGGAGATTTTGGAAAGAAGCATCCAATGCCGATAATGGCAATGGGAATGTTTTGATTGTTTTTATTTTCAGTTGATTTCATTGGTTCAGGGTTCAGAGGTTCATAAAAAAGATATTTGCAAGGGCTTGACAAGATTATTTAAGTTGATATATTGATATAACAAGTAATCAAGATGGAATTATGATAAAATATTATACAAACAGAGAATTGTCAAGGAAATTGGAAATAAACCTTGCAAAGTGGAAGCGGTGGTCAAGGGAATTTCTCCCTCCGGACCCTTTAGGGGGGATGCAATCCGGATACGCAAGACAATATAGCCCTGACGGCGCTTTTACAGTCTTTCTTGGCGGTTATCTCGTGGCTTATATGAAATTTACTATTCCAGGAGCAAAGCAAATCCTGAAAGATTTGCATGGCTGGCTTGTGGATAATGGATTTTATTTTCTTGATAAGGGGGACTCAAAAACTTCAGATATTATAAATAAGGCGATTTATAGATATATTATTTATATTTATGAAAACAACCTATCCGTAGAACGCCTTGATTTTTATTATAAAATCAAGGGAATAATTTCTGACAGGCCTGTGGATTACAAAGGCTGTCAGGTGCGTGAAAAACTCTATGTGGAAACAACGATTAAACAACCTGATAATAAGGCTCCTGAGCCGGATACAATTAAGGTTAAAATGTTAAATATTACAGGGGTCCGTAATAAATTATCAGAAAGGCTGGGGCT
>CBDAFK010000206.1:0-5725 GCA_965195235.1 uncultured Desulfobacterales bacterium
AAACGCCTTTTAGATAACGGATGTCATGTTACAGGTATTGACAACTTAAACAATTATTATGATGTCAGGCTAAAGGAGGCTCGCCTTGCAAGGCTGAGACCTTATACGAATTTTGAATTCCATAAAATTGATATTTCAAATAAAAACGGGCTTGAAAAAATATTTCACAATACCTCTTTTGATGTTGTCGTAAATCTGGCCGCGCAGGCAGGCGTGAGATATTCATTAACAAATCCTAATGCCTATGTTGATTCAAACATTACCGGTTTTGTCAATATCCTTGAATGCTGCAGGCACTTTCATGCCAAACACCTGGTTTTTGCTTCATCAAGTTCTGTATATGGCGCAAACACAAAAATGCCTTTTTCGGTTCATGACAATGTTGATCATCCTGTTTCCCTTTATGCTGCTTCCAAAAAGTCAAATGAACTTATGGCGCATACATACAGCCATTTGTTTCAGCTTCCCTGCACAGGTCTGAGGTTTTTCACGGTATATGGCCCATGGGGCAGGCCTGATATGGCGCTTTTTCTCTTTACAAAGGCAATATTTGCGGGAAAACCGATCAAGGTATTTAATCATGGAAGGATGAAAAGGGATTTTACATATATCGACGATATAGTGGAGGGAGTTATAAGGGTTATGGCCAGGCTTCCGGAATCAAATCCAAAATGGAGCGGAGATGCTCCTGATCCCGGGTCATCATACGCCCCGTATAAACTCTATAATATCGGCAATAATAATCCTGTAGAACTTATGGAGTTTATAGCGGCAATCGAAAAGGCTCTGGGCAAAAAAGCAAGAAAGGAATTTCTTGACCTCCAGCCCGGCGATGTTCCGGCAACTTATGCAGATATTGATGATTTGATAAAAGATGTCGGCTTTAAACCGGAAACTCCCATAGAAACAGGTATTGAACGTTTTATTGCATGGTATAAAGATTACTACAGCCAAAAGTAAAATTAATGGTCTCCTAAAAAGTCGAATTCATCAGGCCACATCCGGCTATGCTATATTCCGGGTCATCATTTTTATGAATTCAGCAAAGATCAGAGCAACCAGCGCCGCAGATAGTGGAATAATCCAGTCTGCCGGACTCAGTGTTGTGAACTCAAAGATCTTCTGAAAAAAAGGAATGTACATAACACCTAATGTCAACAGGAAGGTAGCAAACACACCGACTAAGAGCAGTTTGTTTTTTAAAATACCTATTTTATAGATGGGCTCTTCCAAAGACCTGAAAGCAAAGGGAATAAACAATATCATAGTGACAATAGCGGCAAATGTCAGTGTCCTTGCTTTCCCGATATCGACTTCCGGGTTATTTAGAATAAATACAAGAAATGATGCCGAAGCCATGATTGCAGCTATACTGACAATCAGGATCAGGTTTCGTTTTTTCAGGATTCGCGCTTCAGGGTTCCTTGGATTTTTAGACATGATCCCTTCTTGTATCGGATCTAAACCCAGACCTATGGCCGGCATGATCTCATCGAACATGTTGATAAATAAAATTTGCAATGCCAGCAAGGGAAGAAATTCAAAACCGAGTAATGTTATCCCCAAAAGAATGAGGATCACTTCAGTAAAATTTCTTGAAATCAGATAACAGGTGAATTTTTCTATATTTTCATAAATAGTTCTTCCCTGCTTCACTGCTTCAACGATCGTTGCAAAATTATCATCCTGCAGCACCATGACACTGGATTCCCTTGCCACATCTGTTCCTTTAATGCCCATTGCTATTCCTATATCCGCTTTTTTCAGGGCAGGAGCATCATTGACACCATCACCTGTCATGGCAACGATATGACCTTTATCCTGCAGAGCCCTGACGATCCTTAATTTCTGTTCAGGCATCGTTCTTGCGTAGATGTTTATGGCTTCAACGATCCTGTAGAACTCTCCCTCATCAAGCTCATCCAGTTCGCTTCCGGTGATGGCTCCATCCCTGGTTATTCTTCTGAGTTTTTCATCTGCGATATCCTCGAATTTCTGATCCTCATCAAATAAACCGACCTTTTTTGCTACTGCCTTTGCTGTTTCTTCATTGTCACCGGTTATCATCACGACCTTTATTCCGGCTTTTTTACAGGCGCTGATCGCTTTTTTTACCTCTTCTCGCGGCGGGTCTATCATGGCGATCAATCCCAAAAAGACCGGATCCTTTTCAATGTTTTCAGGAGTCAGTGGTTCGGAAACATTCCTGTAAGCAACCCCAAGAACACGGAATGCGGAATTTGCAAGACTGCTATTTGCTTCCAGGATGCCGGTGATCTCATTAGCATCAAGTTTTTCTATTTTGTCTTTTTTTGCAATGAATTTACATTTTTTCAAAATAACTTCAGGAGCGCCTTTGGTGAACGCTATGAGCTCAGCGCCTTTCTTGTGGACTGTTGTCATCAGTTTTCTTTCGGAAGTAAAGACTATTTCCGCTATTTTCTGGTATTCATCCTTAAGATCATCTGCCCATAGACCGGCTTTTGCTGCTGCAACGATCAAGGATACTTCTGTCGGATCCCCGATGACTTCCCTTTTCCCTCCCCTCTCTTCAAGAACGGCGTTATTGCATAGAACAGCAGCCTTTAACAGCATGGCAAGGTTATCATTTTCTACAACATCGATCTTTTCACCATCCGCATAAAAATCCCCATCCGGTTCATACCCCACACCGGTTGTATCTATAAAACCGCCGTCAACAAAGATCTTTTCTACTGTCATTTCATTTTTGGTCAAGGTGCCTGTTTTATCCGTACAGATCACCGTGGTCGACCCCAGTGTCTCGACACCTAACATCTTCCTGATCAGCGCATTATGACCTGCCATGCGGTGCATACCATAGGCAAGGGTCAGGGTCAGGGTCAGAGGCAGACCTTCGGGAACTGCCGCAACAGCCAGGGCTAAAGCTATCAGCAGCATTCCTTCCAGAGGGGCGCCCGTTAGCAGTCCTAACGTAAAGGTAAGCGCACAGGCTACCAGAGCGATGATTGCCAGACTCTTTGCAAGCTGCGCCATCTTTACCTGAAGCGGGGTCTGTTCCTCGCCTTCCTGGATCATTCCCGCGATCTTTCCTAACTTTGTTTGCATGCCTGTAGCTATTACCAGAGCCTTACACTTTCCGTGAACAATCTGCGTTCCTGCAAAAATCAGGTCGCCTTTTTTCTTCTCAACAGATACGCTTTCACCGGTCAGTGCGGATTCATCCACTTTCAAACCGACAACTTCAAAGATCCTGGCATCCGCAGGGATCTTATCCCCTGATTCCAGCAACAAGATATCGCCCGGCACCACCATTCTGGTCATTATTTCCCGTACTTTACCATCTTTTAAGACCGTGGTTGTCGGCTCCACGATTTTTTTGAGGGCTTCCATCGCTTTTTCTGCTTTGTATTCCTGAACAGAACCCAGCGCTATGACAAACCCTATGATGGAAGAAATGACCCAGAAATTGAGTTCCTCGCCCACGATCAGAGAGATTATGGCTGCTGCAAACAAAACCCAGACTATGAAGTTTGCGAACTGCCGTACCAGGATTTTAAGGGCTGTTATTTTTCTTTTTTCCTCGAGTTCGTTAAATCCGTATTTTTGCAACCGGTTTTTTGCTTCTTCTTCTGTCAGACCGGAAGTTGAACTTTCCAGTTCCTGGAAAACGTTCGATAGATCCGAAGTTTCATAATCCATTCCAAGTCTCCCTGTAGTTTGTTTGTCTTAATAGTGACATAGCGGTTTTTTATTATCAACTGATTCTTAATAAACCCAAAATCATGAAAGGAAAGGTTCAATCTGCTTATTAGAATATTCTTTACGTTTCTTATGATTTCTGCCATAGTTTTTCAGCCTCATGGGTACTCCCGGTGGCAGAAATCATAATCAAAGAAAAAGCAACTCATATAATCGAACGAGGTATGATAAGATAAAATGCAAAAAAGATTTTGGACGATACTAAAAGTACTGGTAATGCTATTGCTTCTTACGCCTGTAACAGCCCATGCCTTTGAACGATATAACAGGGTAGTAAAATATGACAAGTACTTTTCAAAATATTCAAAGAGATATTTTGGCCCTGGTTTTGACTGGCATTATTTCAAGGCTCAGGCTGTAGCTGAATCAAGATTGAAGGCAGATGCCAGATCAAGAGTGGGAGCCCTCGGTGTTATGCAGATAATGCCAAAAACCTTTGAAGAAATTACAAAGAAAAATCCAGGCATTAAGGGCACAAGAAAACAGCCCCGCTGGAATATCGGAGCAGGGATTTATTATGACAGGATGATATGGAATTTATGGAAGGCAAAGCGCCCACATATGGATCGGATAAATTTCATGTTTGGGTCTTACAATGCCGGCAAGGGAAATATTATTAAAGCCCAGAAAATAGCAAAGAATAAGGGACTTAATCCCAACACGTGGGAATCTATTGAATCTACTTTGCCTAATGTTACAGGAAAAAGAAGTAAAGAGACCATCGGTTATATTAATAAAATCGGTGAAATAAAGGGGGTGTTAAGGTAATGGAAATCTCGATTACACTACTGAACCTTGGTTATGCAATAGCCGGCGCTTTATTGACCCTGGCGTTTATGATGATAGGTTATAAAATGTTTGACAGGATGACCCCGTTTAATACATCAAAACAGCTCGCAGAGAAAAATGTTGCAGTGGGGATCGTAGTTGGTTCAATATTTGTCGGCCTTGGGATTGCCGTTGGTCTGGTTATTGGCATGGCTCTAAACTAATTTTGATCATTTATCACGTTTTGGTAATGAGCATTGGAGCAACCAGACCGCAAACAGCTTGGTCTCAACGTGAGAGGTGAAGTAAATGAGTAGTTGGATCGAGGTCGGCAAGACCGGTAAGCTTACCAAAGAAGCCATGAAAGAAGTCCTAATCAAAGGACAAGAAATACTTCTGGTCAGGGTTGGCGACAATTACTACGCTTCGGACAATCGCTGCCCACACATGGGAGGGAAGCTATCACAGGGCCAGCTTGATGGCGCCGTGGTGACCTGCCCGAGACACGGCTCTCAATTTGATGTTACTGATGGAAACGTAGTCCAATGGCTAAAGGGAAAAGGGCTCTTTACAACACTGGGGAAAATGCTCAAATCGCCAAAACCAATTCGCACCTACCCTGTCAAGTTGGAAGACGACCGGATTATGGTGCAAATTCCGGGTATTATCTAACACCTCTGTAACTTCTCAATAACCTCTGGCAATATTCGGAATTACAGCCGTAGGGGCGGGTTTACCCCGCCCGAATCGGCTCGGCAGGCGGCGTAAAGCCGCCCCTACTACGAGAGATTTCTCATCACACGACCAACTAATTGACAAAACAGGGTAGATGCTATTGCCCGAACTTTTTGAGAAGTTACCTTACGGAGAGTGGTTAGTGAAAGTAGTTTCAGTGATAATTGATGGACAGATGGTCCAGATCGAGCAGGGAGCGCCGATCATTGATGCAGCCAAGAAAGCCGGTATCTTTATTCCTACGCTATGCTACCACGAAGCCCTGAAGCCATACGGCTCCTGTCGTCTCTGTATGATTGAAGTTGTTCAAGACGGCCAGCGAAGGCTGGTGACGGCCTGTAATTCTCCCGTTGCAGTGGGCATGGAAATTTTTACCAATACCGCCAGAGTCAGGCAGAGCAGAAGGATGATTGTGGAACTGTTGCTTGCCCGGTGTCCTGATGTCCCGTTGTTACAGACTATGGCTAAGCAGATGGGAATA
>CBDAFK010000207.1:0-7885 GCA_965195235.1 uncultured Desulfobacterales bacterium
TACCTGTTGATATTATTTCAGAGGCGCTTGAAACATTTGAAGGGATAAAGAGACGTCAGGAAGTCCGAGGGCAAAAAAGAAATATTACTATAATTGATGATTTTGCGCATCATCCTACTGCTGTGAGGGAAACGATAAAAGCGGTTAAACCTTTTTATCCTGACGGCAGGCTCGTGGCTGTTTTTGAGCCCAGAACCAACTCCAGCATGCGCAAGGTGTTTCAGGATATCTATCCGCTTTCGTTTGATCAGGCGGATGTTATATGTATTCGCAAGCCGCCTTTGCTTGAAAAAATTCCTCCTTTAGACCGCTTTTCTTCTGAAAAGCTTGTAGATGACCTGAATAATCGCGGCAAGAGCGCATACTATTTTCCGGAAACAGAATCAATTATTGATTTTCTAATCAAAGAGACAAGGCCGGGCGATGTTATTCTGATCATGTCAAACGGCGGGTTTGATAATATACACGAGAAATTGTTGGATAAATTATAAAACTTACAAGGCTGCCAGAGATTTGGTGAATATATCCAATATTTGAGGCAAAACCACGCTGCTTTGTTTTTTGATAAAATAATTCCTGCTGCAGGATAGCGCCAGATTTGAGAAAGGGTTTTCTTCAACATTTACAATACGCTAAGATTTCTCGCTCTGCTCGAAATGACAGCTTTGGATAGTTTTCGTTCAGACACTATTTAGATTATCAATCAATAACTTTCTGATACATATTAATGCCTATTATGATAAAATTATAACAAAAATATCATGCATACAGAATATCTTCAATAACAATTCGAGCTGTTTTTCCCGTGTCATCTTTTATTCAGTGCTCCCTTGAATTTGCGTTTAGGCGAGAAAAGGGGGATTTAGGGGGATTTACTGTGTTCGCTCAACCAACAGTCTTGAATTACACCCGCGAGACAATTTGTGGTTTGACCGTAAATTGTGCGCATGATATTTAAATCGTATATGTAAAATCGTCCAGGGGTGAATTGCATTCTGATTTGACACCGTTCTTTTCAGGTGGAGAACTGACACATGTTTAGATTTTTACACGCTGCTGACATTCATTTAGACAGCCCGCTGCATAAGCTCGATTACTATGAGGGCGCGCCGGTCGATGAACTTCGCCAGGCGACCCGCCGGGCATTAGACAACCTGGTTCAGACTGCTATCAGGGAAAATGTGTCCTTTGTTCTTATCGCCGGAGACCTCTATGACGGAGATTGGAAAGACTACAACACGGGCCTGTATTTTGTATCACAAACGAGCAAGCTGCGTGATGCAGGCATTCCTGTATACATTGTGGCAGGGAACCACGATGCTGCCAGCAAAATTTCGAGGGCGCTCCGGTTTCCTGAAAGTGTGCATCTGTTTCCAACTCAAAAGCCCGCAACGTTTTGCATCAACACCATAGAAGTCGCCATTCACGGCCAGAGCTTTGCTTCGCCGGCCGTAAAAAAGGATCTCTCCGCTAAGTACCCGCCGCCCCTGCCCGGCTGTTTCAACATCGGCATGCTGCATACATGCGCTACAGGTCGTGAGGGACATGAGCCGTACGCCCCTTGTACCCTGGAAGGGTTGCGATCAAAAGGATACGATTACTGGGCTCTGGGGCATGTTCATCAGCACGAAGTGCTCATGGATGATCCGCTAATTGTATTTCCGGGAAATATTCAGGGCCGCCATATCCGGGAGACCGGCCCCAAAGGCTGTGTGCTTGTTTCCGTTGATGACAGCGGGCGGCCTGAGTTGGAATTCAAACCTCTCGACGTTATTCGCTGGGTTATTGTAAATGTGGACACATCCGGCGCGGGTAGCGGTTACGAGGTGGTTGATCGATTCAATAAACGCCTTGAAGAGTTTTTGGATGAAAATGCGGGCCTGCCGCTGGTGGCTCGTGTTGTAATCGAAGGGGACACGCAAGCCCATAGTGAATTTGCTTCAGATACGGAGCAATGGACCAATGAGATCCGGTCTGCGGCTTTGGATACCAGCGGAGGGCAGGTTTGGGTTGAAAAAGTGAAGTTTCTCACAAAGCCGCCCTTATCTGACAAAGCCTTAAAATCAGCGGACGGGGCCATAGGAGAGCTTGTCCATCTTCTTGATGAGTTGCATTCCGACCCGGACCGTTTGCATGATCTGGCGGATGAGCTGGCAGACCTTGAAAAAAAAGTCCCCAGAGAACTGAAAGAAGGCGCAGACGGAATGAAATTTGACGATCCCAAATGGCTTGGCAGCTTACTTGACCAGGTGAGGCCGATGCTCCTTCAGCGGCTTGTTCATAAACAGGAATCTTAAATGAAAATTTGTGAGATAAGGTTAATTGCTTTCGGCCATTTCACTGATGTTCGAATTGACCTGAGCGGAGGAAAGGAAGGTCTGCACATCATATACGGCCCCAACGAAGCGGGCAAAAGCTCAGCTTTAAGGGCGCTACGCCACATGTTCTACGGCATTCCTGAGAGGTCATCAGACGGGTTTCTCCATCCATATGACAAAATGCGGATCGGAGCGGTTATTCAGCGTAAAAATGGGAATGTGCTGGAGTTTATCCGCCGCAAAGGTAGAAGCAACACCCTTCGCGCTACAGACGATAAATCTGTACTGGATGAAGCCCTCATGCAGCAGTTTTTACATGGTATAGATGAAGATTTTTTTGTAACCATGTTCGGCATCGATCACGCTGATCTTGTTCGTGGAGGTAAAGAAATCATCACTGGCGGCGGAAGCATGGGCCGGGTTATATTTGCCGCGGGATCGGGTGTTGTTAATCTCCGTGAAATTCAGCAGGATCTCCAGTCCGAAGCCGATCAACTTTTCAGACCATCCGGACAAAAGCCACGGATAAATGACGCATTGGGCAATTTAAACAAAAATCGAAAAGCATTGCGTGAGGCTCAACTGCCTGGTCAAGAATGGGTCAAACATGATCAGGCATTGCGCGAAGCACAAGAACACATACACATCGTCAATCAGAACCTGACAGATAAACAGCGGGATCGCCGCCGTCTGGAACGTATCAAGGAAGCGCTGCCCATTATTGCTCGGCGCAGAGAATTGATAGAGGATTATAAAAACTACGCAACTGCCGTACTGCTCCCTGAAAATTTCAGAGATGAAAGACATGGGCTAATCACAAAGCTCAGCATCGCTGAAAACGATAGCACTCAGACACTGCAAGTCATTGAAACACTCAAACGAGATATGGCGAAACTACAAGTTTCCGAAGGGTTGATAGAAAATTCAGGGCTTATCGAGGAGATTCATCAAGAGCTGGGCAGTCATCGCAAGGCAGCGAGGGATCTCATTCGGCTTCAGACACGCAAAGATGTGCTGAGAAGCGAGGCAAAGGATATACTTCGTGGTCTCCGTGATGATTTAACCCTTGAAGATGCAGAAAAACTTCGCATAAAGAAAGCCGACAAAGTTGGGATTCAGGAACTTGGCATAAAGTTTGAGCGGATCATAACTCGTATAGAAAATGCCCGGGAGGCAATACCAAAGATCTCTGATCAGATTAATGATCTCGACACGCAATTGAAAACGCTCGATGAACCCAAACCGATACATCAATTGAAAATTGCCATAGAACAGGCAGAAGAGTACGGAGTGCTTGAAAACCGATGGCGTGAGGATCAGACAGAGATCCGAAATGATGTAAAAACACTGGAAATAAAGTTAAGCAAACAGTCATTATGGGCAGGCTCCATAGAAGAGATTGAAGGGCTCCGCATACCATCGCTGGAAACTATTGATGAATTTGACGACCGAACTGATAAGGCAGAGCGTACGGCTGCCGAACTAAAATCTGAAAGCAAAAGACTGCATGGAGCGCAAGCAGAGATTGAACAACAAATTGAACAACTCCAATTGGAACAAGAGGTGCCCACTGAGGAAGACTTGCAGGATTTAAGAGATGCGCGTGAGCAAGGCTGGCAGTTAGTGCGCAGCACTATAAAAGGCGATTCCGTGCCCAATGAAGAAGTCCAGGATTTTATCCGGCGATTTCAACCCGCTATCACTCTATCGGATGCTTTTGAAGCCAGTGTTCTTCAAACAGATGAAATTGCGGACAGACTCAGACGCGAGGCCGACCGTGTCGCGAAGTTAGCACGACTGATAGCTGAAAAGGCAGCTCAGGAAAAACAGTCTAAACGCTTAAAAGAAGATCTGGATATCGCCGAGAAGAAGCTCACTGAAATTAACAATGAATGGGCGAAGTTATGGCAGGCCGCCGGGATTACGCCTCGAACGCCAAGGGAAATGCGAGGCTGGACCCAGGATCACGCTGTTATGACCGAAAAGGCAGCGGAAATTAGAGAACAAAAGTCCAAAACAGATGCGCTGCAAAAAAACATCGACAAGCGCCGCAACGCATTGGAGCAATCCCTTCATTCTCTCTCCGAACTTCGTACAGTTAGAGATGAATTGTTGGCTGATTTGATCAAAAGGGCAAGAATGGTTATCGAACGGCAGGAAGAATTGATAAATATCAGAAAACAGTTTCAGAGCGAGAAAAAGCAGAAGGAAAAAGAACTATCTGAGGCGAAAGCCCGGGTTGAGCAAAGTGAAAAGGATCTTTCTCAATGGAAGAAGGAATGGGAGCCGGCAATCCGGCCCCTTGGACTTGTTGTTGGCTCTAAACCCTCCCAGGCGAATGCGGTGATGGACGATCTATCAAGCCTCTTTGAAAAGCTCAAGGAAGCAGAAACTCTTCAAGAACGCATCAAAGGGATTGATCGGGATTCAACAGAATTTGCTGACAAGGTCATTGGCCTGGTAAAAACAGTAGCCGAAGAACTGGCAGATTTGCCTGTGGATCAGGCTGCTACTGAACTCAACGCTCGATTGAACCGGGCACGAGCGAACCAGACAAAGCAGCATGCCTTTGAAAAGCAATTGAGCAAGGAACATAAGCGAGATAACCGGGCAAACAAAGAGATGACCAGGATTAAAACTCGACTCAAAGGCATGTGTGAAGAAGCCGGCTGCAAAAGTTACGATGGCCTCCCGGAGGCCGAACGCCGTTCCGAAAAACGCTGCCAGATCGAATCCGACTTGAAAAGTCTCGACGAACAACTGCTGAAGCTGAGCGCCGGCGATACCATTGATGATTTTGTTAAAGAAGCGTTAAACGAGGATCCGGATGGGATAGATACAGAAATTGAACGGCTGGCAGAAGAGATTAATAAGTTGACCGGTGAAAGGTCTGCTCAAGATAAGACTATTGGCAGAGAGGAAAACGAGCTCAGCAAGATGGACGGCAGCGCGCAAGCGGCAGATATAGCCGAACAAACCCAGATGCTTCTGGGGCGACTTGAAAACGACGTCGAGCAATACGCCCGGCTGCGTATTGCCTCTGCTGTTTTAAGCCAGGCGATTGAAAGGTATCGTGAAAAGAACCAGGGTCCGATCCTGAAACGTGCCAACACATTTTTTGCGCAGCTTACCCAACGCTCATTTGATGGAATTCGGGCAGATTATGACAATCAAGGTCGGCCGGTGCTTGTGGGTGTCCGACCAGGCGGCAAAGAGACTGTTGGCGTGGGGGGCATGAGTGAGGGCACTGCGGATCAACTGTATCTTGCCCTGCGATTGGCTGGTCTGGAGGAGTATCTGGACCAAAACGAACCGATTCCATTCATCGTGGACGACATTTTGATCAAGTTCGACGACGACCGCGCGGCCGCAGCTTTGAAAGCGCTGGCGCAGTTGTCCACCAAAACCCAGGTCATATTCTTTACGCATCACCGGCACCTGGTGGAACTGGCAGAGGAGAATATCGATCCTTCGGTTTTGATTAAACACACTTTGTAACCGTTCACGGCTTGAAATTGGTGGGAAGAGGGGACGCTCTTTAGTTTTGCAGTTTAAAGACCGATCAGTATTCTCGTTACAAACAGGGAAAGCACGTTACTAATGAATATCACTTTAATCAGATATAGGCTTTATACAGTGAGGGCCGTTATTCTTAGGGGAATCGACAAATTTTGAAACCTGATAAGTTCTGATTCTGGTGACATGGCCATGCTTCAGAATCATACTTAGTTTCTCATACTCCTGAGTTGCGGGGTTAAGCCATTCTTTAATTATTTCCGGCTTAAGAATGACAGGCATTCGATCATGGATTTCCTTAATTGATTCACTTGCCTCAGTGGTAATGATCGTGCAGGAGTGATAGGCTGATTTATTATTTCCCTTCCATGTTTCCCAGAGCCCGGCAAAACCAAATAGACTGCCGGCAGCCGGCAGGCAATACCACGGTTGCTTTTCTTTCCATTCATAAAATCCATCGGCTATTATAATGCAGCGTCTTTTTTTCAAGGCTCTTTTAAAGCTTGGTTTTTCCTGTAATGTTTCGGCACGGGCGTTAATAAGTCTGGAGGCTCCTGATAGATCCTTTGCCCAGGAAGGCACAAGCCCCCAATGCAGTTTTCCCAGGCGATTGTCATTCTGCTTCAGTATGCTCCCCCGGATAATTGCATATACTTCATGGCCGGGAGCTACATTGTAATTAGCCTTGATCTCACATGTTACAGTATCAATGTCAAAAACCTTTTTAAGATTATTAAGGGAGCTATATAGTGTAAATCGTCCGCACATGGCTGTTATAATACCCTGGGTAATTGGTCCCAATTCGTTGTATATGAAGGTGAACGTCTCTGAAATACTGTTTTCCACTTCTGGTTTGGGGTGGACCCCGTAGCTGCATACCTGATGGAGTCTGAACCAAATTTCTTATTTATTCTGTCAAAGGTCTGCATAACTTCTTTGGATTGTCTCCTTTTTTGATAATCAAAGAAAGTCATCTGAGAGTGGCTATCGGATGATAAATCTCTAAATATAACCCCTGCTTTTTTATACAGATAACCTTTTCTGTAAATTTCGTTAAGTCCGATGCAGGCATATTTGATTAGTTCTGAGGTGTCACTGGTTGAGAAAGGAAGCCGTATAGTTTTCATGTTAAAGTACCTTGCCCGCGTGTTGTAAGGATTTGTCATCAGGAATACCACAAGTATATTTGTCTCAAGATGGGCATTCCTTAGCTTTTCTGCCCCGTTAGATGCGTAAGCGGCTATTGCTTCACTTATATCAGCTATGTCTCCAATGGGATGTTTGAATGATCTGGATACTGTAATTTCTTTTTTAGGAGGTGGATATTGTTCAAGAGGGTAGCATGAAATTCCCTTAAGTTCCTGAAGGATTTTAACCCCTGGTATGCCCATTTCCTTTTTTATAAAGTTATTACAGGCATTGCGAAGTTGCAGCGCATTATTGATGCCGGCGCTTTTTAGAAGTCTGGAATAGTTTTGCCCTACACCCCAGACATTCTCCACAGATGTTATTGCAAGGGCTCTATCCTGATAAGGAGATCTAATTAGATCCAATACGCCATCTGTGTTTTGAGACTTTTTAGCTATGTGGTTAGCAATCTTGGCAAGTGTCTTGGTTTCCGCAATACCGACAGAAACAGGGATGCCTGTCCACTTCTTTATTTTAGACCTTATAGAATATCCATAATCGGTTAAGTCGCATATCTTGAACCCGGACAGATCCAAAAAGGCTTCATCAATAGAATAAATTTCAATATCAGGGGTAAATTCCAGGAGAATTTCTATTACCCTTTGTGACATATCGCCATAGAGGGCATAATTGGATGAATAAACATAAACTCCGTGTGTCTTAATCATATTCTGTATCTTGAATACAGGGATACCCATCTGGATGCCGATAGCCTTGGCCTCATTTGATCTGGCGATGACGCAGCCATCATTATTGGAAAGTACAACTACAGGTTTTCCAATAAGTTTAGGGCTAAACAGTTGCTCGCAGGAAACATAGAAGTTATTACAATCTACAAGTGCAAAAACGGGAGACATCATTAA
>CBDAFK010000208.1:0-3105 GCA_965195235.1 uncultured Desulfobacterales bacterium
ATGTTGTCTATATTAAGCACCTCTTTTGCATAAGTTGATGCTGCGAGTATCCCTTTGTCCAGTGTCCCGGGAGGACCGAAAACCTTTGCCCCTGCCGCAACTAATATCTGGTTTGCCATAAAATTATTTGAATGCTCAAGCAGTTTTGATATTATTTGTTTTAAAGTAAATCGTGAAGTATAGCGATAAATCAGTTTATCTTTGTCTTTCCGAACCTTTCCTGATTTTATCCTTCCTTTTGTTTTGATTCCTTCTTTATTCAGGAAATATTGAAAAAGATGTCCGGCATAGAGTGTAACCTCATTTTCAGCATGAGTAAGCACTATTCTTCCTTTGTCGAGACCGGACTGTTTAATCCTTTTAAAAGCGATCGGCAAAAGAGGTGTCTGGGGTTCAGCGCTGATAAAGGAGCTGTCTTTAACTTGTTTAAAATAAACAGTGTTAAAATTGACGCACAGGGCTCCGTTTGGCGCATCATATGGCTCTAATGATTCTGTTTTTCCGGGAATTATTAGCTTTCTTATAAAATATGAGTCATCTAAAACAAGATCGTTGATCCTTTGAGCCTTTATTGAAAGGTCGGCGCTTAAGGATTTTGATATCTCCGCTAAAACCTCTGATATTAAAAGCGGATCTCCATATCCCTTTATTTTCAGATTTGCCTTTGCATCCATGTAAAATTCAGTTGTGAATCTGTAATCAGGGCCGAGATAATGAAGCGCAACAAGAGATGTCAGTATTTTCAGAGTAGAAGCAGGAATCAGCAGCTTTTCAGCATTTTTGGAATAAATAATTTTGCCTCGATGGTCTGTAACTAATACAGCATCGTTATTTCCAATATTATTCTGCAGGTTGAGAAACGTTTTGCTTATAGAACGCTTTGCTGGATGATTGTTTTGAGTGTATTGATTTCCCGCCCATAAATTTTCCGGTTGCCCGAAATGCAAAAAACAGAAAAACAATAAGATCCAGGCAGATGATAAGGAAGCTTTTGTTTGAAAAGTTCTGAGCTTGACAAGCAATGAGTATGCTGACAGCATATTCCCTTCTTAATCGGTTTTGTTTTTCCGTCACGTCTCAACTGGGCATGGCATTTCAATATTTGACAAAATGCCTGCGCAGTTATAAAATTACTAAATATTCCGGCTGTATATGTAGAGGTGTTATATGAATAAATTATATGCGTTTATTGATAAACTTCAAGCAGTTTTTGGGCCGGAAGCATCTCATCTTCATATACTGTATAAGACCGCTCTTGCAATAGCAGTTTCGTTAATAGTCTGGTTAGTTTTAAAATGCATCCTTAATTATATTCAGAAACGGGTAAAAAAATATGAAGTTATACGTATTAATGCAAAAATTTTTATAGCTGCCCGCAGAGCAGTTTTTTATGCTCTGGTGCTTGTAACAGGCACATATCTTATCAGGATTTTCAACATTCAATTAATCGAAAAGGGATTTTTTGCTTTTTTGATTATACTACTTGCAGACCCTGTAAAAGATTTCCTTGTTATGCTTCTTGCTTATCTGGAAAATAATATTGCTGCAAAAACAGAGACCAAGATTGATAATATTATTTTCGACCTGCTTAACAAATTTGCCGGCGTAATAGTTTATCTGACGGCGATCATTCTGGCCCTTGACATTCTGGGCGTAAATGTAATGCCGTTTATTGCGGGTGCAGGTGTAATAGGAATAGCAATAGGGTTTGCAGCCAAGGATACACTGTCAAACCTGATAGCCGGTGTATTGCTTATCATCGATCGACCCTTTGAAATAGGTGATCGGATCGAAGTTTGGAACGCACCGGCCGGAAGCGCCACGTGGGGCGATGTAATAGATATCGGCCTTCGCGCGACAAAGATAAAGACAACCGATAATATTGTGATAATTATACCCAATAATGAAATCATGACACGTGATATTGTAAATTACACTATTATCACATCACAAATCAGGGTTAGAATTAATATTGGGGTTGCATATGACGCGGATATGAAAAAGACAAAGGAGATAATTATAAAGGTTGCTGATTCCGCAGACTGGATTGCAAAAGAACCTCCGCCCAAAGTGGTTGTGAGAAAGTTTGGAGAATCATCGGTTGATCTCCAGCTCAGAGTATGGATTAATGATGCGCGAAAACGTATGGATACAATTTCCTATATTACAGATAAAGTAAAAGATGAGTTTGATAAGGAGGGAATTGAGATACCATACCCGAAAAGGGATATTATAATAACGGATAAAAGAAAGGCGTCTGTTTGATGAAATAGCCTGTATCCCGCACCTTCGCGCCTTGCTCTTAACGCTCATTGCTCACCGAAAAAAAACGCAATTTATAACCTTCCGAGGTATATTTTATCTGCGAGGAATGACACCAATTCTTTTTTCTAACCGATAATATTTGAACATATTCATATATTCAATTTTTATACATTTGTTCATCACTACTTCAAGACCCGCATTTCGGGCATTGTCTGCCGCATGATTATGGGCAAGACCCAACTGCATCCAGACCACCTTGGCTGCAATTTCTATGGCATCATCCACAACAGGAGGTATGGCGTCTGGTTTCCTGAATATGTCTACAGCATCGACTGGGATCGGAATGGCCTTCAGATTGGGATAGCATTTTTCACACAGTATCTCTTTTTGACCGGGATTGAGAGGCACGATCCTGTAGTCGTGCTCTTTAAGGTATTTGGCCACCTTGTGACTGTCCCTTTCCGGCTTGGGGGACAGACCCACAATGGCCACAGTCTTGTATTTCTCAAGTATGGCCCTTATTTCTTCAGACGGCGGATTGTATTGAGGCATTTCGCACTGCAGATCTGACACAGCATTCTCCTAATTGCGTAATCATTGTAACCATATTAGATGGAATCTCTGGAGTCAAGTTGCCAATAACTTCATCATGCTCGATGCACATGATGCGCGATTTGTTGACTTTTAAGAATATCTTCAATCTCCTTTAAACTATCTATATGAAAATCAGCAGAAAGAGATCTGTTTTTGTATGCAATTAGCGGTATCTCCGCTGCTTTTGCCGCTATTTCATCAAGCTTTGAATCACCGATATAAATTGCATTATATGGCGCTATATTA
>CBDAFK010000209.1:0-9879 GCA_965195235.1 uncultured Desulfobacterales bacterium
CACGTAGTTCAGGCAAGAAGTTTGCTGTGCTATTGGGCTGTGAGGGAGCTGGGAATGAGAATGTCGGAGCTTGCCCGTAAATTGAAACTGTCTGAACCGGCCATAAGTTTATCTGTAAAACGTGGCGAAAAAATCGCAAAAGAACATCAATATTTACTTTTTGACGATACAAACTTATGAACTGAAGAACGTCCCGTAACTTCGTCCGTAACTTGCCCGTACTTGCCCATAACTTGCCCGTAGTCAGGCTAAGGTGCTTTTAAACTCAATTCTTCATGATCTTGACATGGATTAAAATTTATTGACTGGTATGGCCAAACATTGTATCCGGTAAGTCGTATCAATGATATACTAAAGTTGATGTTCAGGTTTCGGTGGTTTAAAATCATGCGTGAAACCTATAACGCTGAATCAAATTGAAAGAGAAAAGGCGAATGAATTTTTTTAAGAAGCTATTCCCGGAACGTCCTCCTGAAAGTGCTATGAAACTGGGACGTAATGACATTTGCTGGTGTGGAAGCGGCAGGAAATACAAGAAATGTCATTACGAATCGGATAAGAAATACTTTTCAAAATTTTATGCCGCCTCCTGTAAAACCTCCTCTTGAAGGCGGTAAAGGAGGTGGGTCTCACCTTGTATCATTATTGAAATTGAAACCACGCAGTTAGATGAAACGTTCGGATTTGCGACTTTTCCAAAACCGCTACAAATCTATTCTTTGACAGGAAGATATCTATCTGCTGCAATTAATTATTTATACTTAGCACGGTCATAAATTGAGCTTTTTAAAAATCAGTTGCTTTGGTGGATTGGTCGCTTACGCTCCTTTAATCCACCCTACGATTGTAATAGATAGCCAAGTTTGCAGGGTGGATTAAGCGAAGCGAATCCACCAAAACGAAATATATGATAGAAAATAGGTAATTCCAAAATTGCAAATTATGCCAGCGTTGAGTATACATTCATTTAAATCCTTTGTGTGCGGGAATCGTTAAAGAAAAGAAGAAGGCGAATTAATATGGGAAGTGTTCCCTTATTACAGATTTTTCCATCAATAAATATTTTGTTGCCTATGGGCGCGATTTACAGGCGTCTCGGGTACAAGAGGGGTATAACAAAGGTTGACGAGCGCAAAAGGGAAGAGATAGGACGGTATATAGAATATGCGGCCTCTCTTATCTCGCTGAAAGGAGCCGGGCTCCGGGTTCCTCTCAAACGTGTGGACCCGCCGCTGATTGTCCTCAAGACGGGCGCTGATATCAGAAGCGTGAGACTCGCCGGATTACTGAATGGATGCAAAGAGGTCCTCTTTATGGGGTCAACCTCCGGGAGCGTGGTAATGGACGCCATACTCGAAGATACCGAAGGTGGTGACATGACTCGCGGTGTGGTTATCGATGCGGTGGCAAGTGAAATGACGGATGCAGCGCTTGACTGGATTATGGGATTTTTTAATCGCCTGCTTGCGAGGGAGAACGCCCGCCTCACCAGAAGACGCTTCTCTGCCGGGTATGGTGATTTTCTGCTTGAAAATCAGAAGATGATGTATGATATGCTGGAGCTTAACCGTATAGGAGTCACGATAAACGAAAACTTTATTCTCATGCCGGAAAAGTCTGTTACAGCAGTAGTGGGGATTCACGCGTAAAGGTCTTTCGTAAAGGAGATACTGGTAAAGAAGATGCCACTGAAGAACAGGATCAAAGAGAGAATAATCATACTGGATGGCGCAACGGGTACTGAGCTGCAGAAGAGGGGAATGACCGCGGGTGTGTGCCCGGAGATCTGGTGTCTAAAGAATTCCGATATAATCAGCGATGTGCATGCCGGTTATCGAGATGCGGGTGCGGATATTGTTTACACGGCTACATTCGGGGCGAACCGCATCAAGCTGAGCCAGTATGGTTCTTACGATGTAGTTGAGATCAACAGGGAGCTTACACTGCTGGCAAGGCGCGCGGTGGGAGCGGATGTTCTCCTTGCGGGTGATATATGTTCCACAGGGCGATTTGTCAGGCCCTTTGGTGATCTGGATTTTGAGGAGGCCATTGATGTTTACAAAGAGCAGGTAAAAGGACTTCTAAAAGGTGGAGTCGATCTCTTTGTTATAGAGACTATGATGGATATTCAGGAGACCAGAGCGGCCCTTATCGCCGTAAAGGAGCTGACCGACAAATTTACCATTGTGACTATGACGTATGAAGAAAATGGCAGAACGCTGAACGGCACGGATCCCGTGACCGCTCTGATCACGTTACAGAGTCTTGGTGCGGATGCCGTTGGCTGTAACTGCTCCACCGGGCCGGAAGAGATGACAGGGCTGATTGAGGCGATGAAGCCATGGGCCACAATTCCATTGGTGGCAAAACCGAACGCGGGCATGCCAAAACTTGTCGATGGCAAGACCGTGTTCAGTATGGGGGCGGACACATTTGCCTCATTCGGGGCGGACTTTGTCTCAAAGGGGGCCAACCTCATAGGCGGGTGTTGCGGGACAACCCCTGATCATATCAGAATGTTGAAGGAGAGCATTGCCGGCAGAAAGCCAGTCTTACCGGTGAGAGATTCAATCAGCGCCGTAAGCTCCTCGAGGGCTTCAGCTATTTTCGAAGGGGAGAAACCTCTTTCAATTGTCGGGGAACGGATCAATCCAACCGGGAAGAAGGCGCTCCAGCAGGAACTCCTTGAAGGCAGGATGTCTATTGTCCGGACCATGGCGAAAGAACAGGAAAAACTGGGGGCGTCGCTTCTCGACGTCAATATGGGCATGCCCGGCATTGATGAAAAAGAGATAATGCTGGACGCAATTGGGAACCTTTCTGTGGCCTCGGACCTGCCCCTCGTTATCGATTCCTCAAATATCGATGTGATGGAAGCGGCGCTCCGGTTATATCCGGGCCGCGCGCTTATCAACTCTATCTCCGGAGAGAGTGAGAAGCTAACCAGGCTCCTTCCTGTAGCCGCGAAATATGGGGCCATGTTCATACTTCTCCCACTTACAGATGGCAATATCCCTGAAACAGCGGAGGAGAGAAAGAAGATTATAGAAGATGTGTTTAAAAAGGCTGCGGCTCTGGACTTTACGAAGTCTGATATAGTCATTGATGGTCTTGTCATGGCCGCGTCATCCAACTTTAAGGCACCTGTGGAGACCCTGAAGACGGTTGAATGGAGCAGCGATGTCTTCGGGGCCAATACGATTGTCGGCCTTTCCAATGTCTCTTTCGGTATGCCGGAGCGCAAGTGGCTGAACGCTGCTTTTCTTGCCATGGCCGTGTCGAAGGGTCTGACTATGGCAATTGCCAATCCCGGGGTGGAGGAGTTGGTGAACACCAAATTGGCGGGTGACGTGCTCGCTGGCCGGGACATGGATGCCTCAAGGTATATAAGTCATTTCTCACAAATGCCCCCAAAGGTGAAACAGGAAGACGCCCATTCTCACAAGGCGCCCGAAGACGAGGTGTTTCAGTCCATTCTTGAAGGGAACAGGGAGGACATAGAGCGACTGCTTTCCGTTGCGATGGACTCAGGGATGGATGCACAGAAAATGATTGACGAAAGCATGATCCCCGCGATCACGGAAGTTGGCGCGCTGTTTGACAGGAGGGAATATTTTCTTCCACAGTTGATAGCAAGCGCTGAAACGATGAAGAAAGGTATTGCCTTTCTTGTACCATGGATCGGGGATGGCAAGTTGGAGAAAAAACAAAAGGGAGTTATCATCATCGCGACGGTAAAGGGGGATGTTCACGATATCGGAAAAAATATAGTGGCTCTGATGCTGAGGAATCACGGGTTTGAGGTGGTTGACCTCGGTAAGGATGTGTCTGCCGAGACCATTATACGGGAGGCCGCCCGGATCAAGCCCTCGGTTATCGGCCTGTCAGCCCTGATGACCACCACCATGGTAAACATGAAAGAGGTGATAGAACTTGCACAGAGGGAGTCTCTTGACTGTAAGTTCATGGTGGGCGGAGCAGTGGTAACAAAGGCCTACGCAAAGTCGATTAGCGCTCATTATGCCAAAGACGGTGTGGAGGCAGTCAGGATAGTTGAGAAACTGAATACTTTTTCCACAGACTCATAGGTGAATTCACCTATCACCTTAATTAACAGGGTTATAATAACAGTCCCTTTGAACCGCCTTGTATCCTGCATCCTGTATCAGGCGTATCATTTCCTCTTTTGGCAGCCGGAAGTTGGCTCCTGCGGCTGACACCACATTTTCTTCTATCATGGTGCTTCCAAGATCGTTTGCCCCAAATGCAAGGGCAACCTGGACGATTTTATCTCCCTGTGTTACCCATGATGCCTGGATATTTGGGATATTGTTTAGGACCAGCCTGCTGAGAGCCAATACTCTGAGATATTCCACAGCAGTGGCTTTTTGAACATGAATACGGGTATTGTCGGGTTGAAATGTCCATGGAATAAATGCTGTAAAACCGCCTGTTTCATCTTGAAGACTGCGAATTTTCATAAGGTGTTCAATGATGTGGATTGGTTTCTCAATATGTCCGAACATCATCGTGGCTGTGGTTTTAAGCCCGCATTTATGCGCTGTTTTCATTACTTCAAGCCATTTGCCGGCCGTGCATTTATTCGGGGAGATCTTTTTTCTTATCTCATCTACAAGGATTTCAGCGCCACCTCCCGGAATAGAGTCAAGTCCGGCGCCAACAAGTTGATTTATAGTGTCTTTTATGGATAAAGAGGATTTATTTGATAAAAAGGCTATTTCCGGTGGTGAAAAACCGTGAATATGGACAGAAAAATTTTTCTTTATATATTGCAAAAGTTCCAGATAAAAGTCTAAATCCAGCGATGGATGCATTCCTCCCTGAAGCAGTATCTGTGTTCCTCCAAGGCTGAGCGTTTCTTCAATCTTTTTCTTCAGATCCTTTTTTGAGATAATATATGCTTCAGGATGATTTAAAGGGCGGTAAAAGGCGCAAAACAGGCAGCCTGACACGCATACATTAGTATAATTGATATTCCGGTCAACCACATAGGTGACAACAGGTTCAGGATGAAGGGCTTGTCTTCTTTTATTTGCCAGGTCAGCGAGAGCAAGAGTGTCTGCATCAGTAAAAAGTGTAAGAGCCTCTTTATAATCGATGCGCTCGTTTGAAGTGACCTTTTCAATAATTTTGCAGATAGAATTCATAGACATTTTGTACTTACTCATAAAGGTAATACGCATTAAAGTTTTCACCGCAGAGTCGCAGAGGTCGCAGAGGAAAAATATTATTTCTTTTCTGCTGAGTGGGCAGAAAAGAAATGATCTCCATCGCTTCACGATAGTTAAGAATGCCAGAAGATCGGATATTCTCCAACATTCGTTTGTACGCCGCAAGGCTTGTGCTTAAGTTTATTGTTTTCCGTCCTCTCAACGGAAAACAATAATATGCTTAAACTTCGCGTTCTTTGCGTCTCGAGCGAAGCGGGCGGTGACATATAAATTTAAACAGGATTATAAAAAGAATCCCGCTCAACAGGAGTAAACCCTGCCGAAGATATCAGATGTTTTATCTGTTCGCGAGTCAATCCTTTTGCCGATTTTGCTCCGGCCATATGGGTAATCTTTTCTTCGATTATGGTTCCGTCCAGATCATCCGCTCCAAAGGAAAGAGCGACCTGCGCCAGTTTTTCTCCTATCATAACCCAGTATGCCTTGATGTGATCAAAATTATCAAGCATGAGACGGGCTGTTGCCAGACTCTTTAAGTCGTCAAAGGCTGTGGTGGCCGGAATTTGTGATAATTTTGTGTTTTTTGAGTGAAAGGCAAGGGGGATGAAGGCTGAAAAACCGCCTGTTTTATCCTGCAGATTTCTTAATTTGATAAGATGATCTACGCGTTCTTCAATGGTTTCAATATGGCCGTAAAGCATTGTTGCGTTTGAGCTGATCCCAGCGCTATGCAGCTTTTCCATGATTTCAAGCCATTTTGTGCTGCCTATCTTTTTTGGGAAGAGTCTTTTTTGAACCCTGTTGCTCATTACTTCGGCGCCGCCTCCCGGAGTCATTGAAAGACCGGCATTCTTCAACCTGACGATGGTTTCATCTATAGATAGCTTTGCAATTCTGGAAATATAATCTATCTCAACAGCGGTAAATGCCTTGATGGTTGCATTCGGCCGGATCTCTTTAATGGTTTTTAACAGATCAATATAATAATCAAACGGGATGGAAGGGTTAAGGCCGCCAACAACATGTAATTCGCGAACAGGTTCGTCGATCCGTTCCAGAAGTTTTGCTCTGACATCATTAATTGAGAATGTAAAGGCGCCGTTTTCTCCTTTATCCCTGGAGTATGCGCAAAACAAACAACGATTTGTACAGATGTTTGTGTAATTTATATGCTGGTTGTATACATAATAGGCTTTGCCGTCATGTTTTTTGCGGCGCACCATGTCTGCGAGATGTCCGACACCTATAAGGTCATTGCTTTTATACAAAATAATGCCATCTTCAGGGTCAAGGCGAACTCCAGCCTCAACCTTTTCTTTTATTTTATATAATCTTTTATCTGAGAAAGACAGTTTCATCATAACTATTCACAGTTCACAGTTCACAGTTCAAGGTTCACAGTTCACAATTCACAGTTCACAGTTCAAGGTTCAGGGTTCAGAGGTTCAGGGTTCAGAGGTTCAGGGTTTAGCTCGAAACTTAAAACCAGCAAAAACCTACGATTTCTGACCTCTGACCTCTGACCTCCGATTTCTGACTTCTGTTTTTTCATCTTTTCCAATTCAACATTCGATGTTGGACGTTCGATGTTCGATGTTCATCCTTTTCGGCAAACCTTCCACCGTCCAGCCGGCGCAAAGATAAATTAGCGCTTATGGGGCAGGGGGATGTTATTTTTCAAAATTAGAATTGTTGCCGATCATCCTTCTTGTGTTATGATTAAAGAAGTTTCAACTTTCTTTTTATATGTGAAGATAAAGAAAAGAACAACCCCTGACATCATAATAATGGCTCCAAAGGGAAATGCCAGGCGGAGGTCAAAAACATCCATCATCAGTCCGGCAAAAAGCGATCCCATCATCATTCCCATGCTGTGCCCCATTGTTATCAGACCCATGAGCGATCCCATTGCTTTAGTTTTATTGCCTTTTAATATAGCCAGCGCCATGAGCGCAGACATCGATATGCCTCCTCCAAGACCAAAAAAAACATTTGATAAAAACAGGTCATTAAAACCGTTTGCCCGCACAAATGAAAAAAGGGCGCAACTTGATATCAATCCACCGATTACTACCATGGCTTTTTTGTTAAGCCTGTCCGCAAGATAACCCATCGGCATATTCAGCGATCCGCTGACAAAAACCCCTGTCATAACAAGAATTCCGATTGATGAACTGGAAATAGAAAACTTCGAGTCCGCAAATACAGGCAGAAAACCCCATATTACCCCGATACATGCTGCATAGGAAAATCTGAAAGTAAAAAGTGCGGCAATATTTCTATCCTTTAATAGCTGTCTCCAGTTTGCCGGTTTTTCTTTGCTTTGGATAATTTTTTCTGAACTTTTGGGGGGAAGCAGACAAATGGATAATAAAAAGCCGGTAAATGCGAGAAGCCCCATACAGATAAAAGAGGCATTTAGATTAAATCTGTCCTTTAGCGCTCCGCCGATAAAAGGCCCGAGACTCAGGCCCAGGAACATAGACATATTAAAGATGCCCATGGTGAGCCCCTCTTTGTTTGCCGGTGTTATGTCGCCTATATAGGCCAGTATGACCGGCATCATCATGGCGGATGAGACTCCTTGAAAAAACCTTATTATGATAAGGGATTGGACATTATCTGCAAGCAGGAATGCAAAGGAAATGAGGCTATAGGAAAAAAGACCCGCAACAATAAACGGTTTGCGTCCTTTTTTATCTGAAACCCCGCCGAAATACGGCAAAAATAAGGTTCTTGAAAGGGAAAATACACCGAATATTAAACCGATATATATGCCGCTTGCGCCAAGATTGTGGGCATAGACCGGAAGCAGAGGGACCACGATCCCAACCCCTGTGACTGTAGCAAATATTGAAAAGAACAGAGTCCCAAAGATTTTCTTATTCAGCTTGTTCATTACTTCCCATATCGGCCAGCACAGACTCGACAAGATTTCTTATTTCTGAAAGCCTTTTTTCAGACATGGCTTCAAAGCGCAACACAAGGGCGGGCTGGGTGTTTGATGCGCGCACAAGGCCCCAGCCATCATCAAACAGCACACGAACGCCGTCGATATCGATAACATTGTATTTTTCACGGAAATATTCAGTAACTTTTTTAACCACGTTAAATTTCTTATGATCAGGACATTCAACCCGTATTTCAGGGGTTGAATAGGTTTTGGGAACGTCGGACAGAAGCTCCGAGATGCTCTTCCCTGTATCAGCTAATATTTCGATAAGCCGGCAGGAGGCATATATTGCATCGTCAAAGCCCAAATACCGGTCGGCAAAGAACATGTGTCCGCTCATTTCGCCCGCAAACTCGGCCTTTTCCTCTTTCATCTTTTTTTTGATAAGGGAATGTCCGGTTTTCCACATAATGGCTCTGCCGCCATGTTTTTCGATATCGTCATACATTGTTTTTGAGCACTTGACCTCTGATATGAATGTAGCGCCCGGTTTTCTCGACAGGATTTCCCTGGAAAAAATAATTATAAGCTGGTCGCCGAAGATCATGTTTCCTTTTTCATCGACCACGCCGATGCGGTCCCCGTCGCCGTCATAACCGATTCCCAGGTCAAGATTTTTTTTCTTTACAAGGGCAATAATGTCTTTCATGTTTTTTGCGACTGTTGGATCAGCCTCATGATTTGGAAAGGTTCCGTCCATATCGCAGTAAATATCATGAACTTCGCATTTGAGATTTTTTAATATCGGCACAGCCACCACTCCTGCGGTGCCGTTGCCCGCATCCACGCCGACTTTGATCTGTTTTGATATGTTTATATTTTTTTCAATATACTCCGTATATGACGGAATAATATTTTTAGATGAAAGGTTTCCCTTTCCCTGAGCAAACGACTGCTTATTGATAATGGCAAGGATTTTCTGGATATCATTTCCATGTATTGAGTCTAAATCAATACAAAGCTTAAACCCGTTGTATTCTTTAGGGTTGTGGCTGGCGGTAATCATTACGCCGCCTTCCAGTTCAAGGTGCTTGATTGAGAAATAAAAAACCGGAGTCGGGCATACATTGATATCGACCACATCACAGCCGGTTGACATCAAGCCTTCAATGATTTTTTTTGAATACAGGTCCGAAGTCAACCTGCAGTCACGGCCCACGCTGAGATTTGAATGACCGCGTTCCTTAAGGAATGTGCCGACCCCTTTTCCGATCAACACGACATCATCTTCGGTCATGTCCTTGCCGGCAATTCCCCGGATATCATATTCTCTGAATATTTCTGAATTCATGATAGACTCCTTGTTTGAATAATTCAGCCACTAAGCCACTAAGATTATAATATAATTCTCATCAAATTCATCTGCAAAAAAGGTAGATTTTACCCCTTTACCGGTTCCCATGGAATTGTTTGCAAACCAATATTCCAATGGACGTCCCCAACCGTCCCCTCAAGTCAAGTGGAGCAGATTGATGTTAGCCGCTGTTGAGCGGTATAGTTATCTATACTCGTTCATATGCTTTTAAGAACTCACCTCGGCTTATATTTGTTTGCGTGCAAATAGTTCGTAGTGTGGAACTTTTCAGTTTGGGATGATTTGGCATAGTTAATGGGGTTTTTGTTCCATCTGAGTTTTCTCTGACCATCGCAATATGTTCACGTTTTCTCACAAGTTCAAAGCCAAGTCGTTTTAATGCCTTAATTACTCTTGATTTCGGGGCATCAACAGGAAAT
>CBDAFK010000210.1:0-26025 GCA_965195235.1 uncultured Desulfobacterales bacterium
TTTCCATCTTCAGGCAGGCCCTCGATTACTATGGCTGAAATCCCAAGCCTGGACAGATAGCCGCCTACCTCGCCACCTGAATTGGCCTCCTTGATGCCTACGGTCAGCGGGCTCTTAGCTCCTACGGAAATTCTTCCGGAGTTCGCGCATTTTGTGCCTCCGAGCAAGCCGGGAGCAAAAACAATTTTGTTGTTGGCCCAATAGGAGAGCAGGTCGGTTCCACCTCGTTTAACAGAATTGCGTCTGTTAATCCTCTTCCTCCAAGACCTTGATAAACTTCAGCAACATCCTCTTTTTTGACCGAAAGGTCAGACATGTTCACCCTGATAATCTTAAACATAGCAGCCTCCTTATATTTTGAGGGTTAATAAGTTGGAAACTTATTTAAAAAATATTATAAAAAGCACATTAAAGCAAGAAAAATCAAAGAAATGGATCAACCTTGACATAATAATATATTTTTATGATAATTTAAATAGTAATGAACTCAAGTTTCGCACCCTTGATTTCCATCAAAGTCAAGGCGGTAAAGGAGCCAAATTCAATTTTTCAAGCGAAATGATTCATCGGTCTTTTTTAACCAGCACTCCACGACTTGTGCCAAGGACAGGCACAAAGAATATATAACTTACTGAACTCATACGTGGTTTTAACGCTTTCAGCGTGGCTTGTTATTGGTGCCGTTGTCGAAGCTTAAGGTCTATATTTCGCTTTAAAAATTTATTTTGGCCCTTGCCGCCTAAAGGATTTGCTAAATAAAAAGGGTGCGAAACTTGAGTTATAATATTTAAAATTTTGATTGAGGAACAAAATGTTATCTTCTTACCTGGTCCAAACAATAATTTTTATATTCGGACTGTGCATAGGAAGCTTTGTAAATGTATGTATATACAGGCTGCCGACCTCAAAATCAATAATTGATCCATTTCGTTCAATCTGTCCAAATTGCGGCGGTATAATACGATTCTACGACAATATCCCTGTTTTAAGCTATTTCTGGCTTAAAGGACGATGCCGCTATTGCAATAAACCAATATCTTTTCGTTATCCGCTTGTGGAAATTATGAGCGGCGCTTTTGCACTCTGCACATTTCTCAAGTTTGGGCCTACCCTCGAAGCGCTTGTTTACTTTGCTTTCATTACAGCTCTGCTCGTAATAACCTTTATCGATATTGATCATCAGCTCATACCCGATTTAATAACTATTCCTGGCATACCTGCCGGCTTCCTGGCATCCTTTGCTCTCCCGTCAATAACATACAAGGAATCTCTGCTGGGGCTGCTTGCCGGAGGCGGAAGTCTCCTGTTGGTCGGGTGGATCTATTATCTAATTAAAAAGGCCGAGGGCATGGGAGGCGGAGACATAAAGCTCATGGCTATGATTGGAGCAATCGTTGGCTGGAAAGGTGTGCTCTTTACAATCTTTTTTTCATCTCTTGTCGGAACTCTTGTTGGAATCACAATCATGCTGCGCACTAAAAAGGGGATGAAAATCGCCGTGCCGTTTGGCCCGTTTCTATCCATAGGCGCTATTGCCTACATTTTTTTCGGGCCAGCTCTGATATTTTGGTATCTTAATTTGCTTAGATAGGTTGCTATTAAGTAAAAAGGTCTTTCTCGGCTCCCAGAGTGAGACCTTTGAAAAATGTTCAATTTTGTTCAAGTTCAAGCCTGCCTGTGCGTTGCACGCAGACAGGGAAGGCGAAAATTCTAACCGGAGGAATACGTTGAGTATTTCGAGGATTAGAATTTGAGCCTGACGCCGACACGTTAGTGACACGTAGTGAAGCGAAAGCGCTAACCATCAGCGCTCAATTGGGCAAAAGGGGGCGTTTTGCAAAGGTCTCAAAGCTTTAGCTAATCCGTAACAGGCGTGTTTTTTGACGTAAAATATAAAATTATTTATAAAAATTTCTGGCTTTTTTAAACAAATTAAGCTATTTTAATTTAAGATATATCTATCATTTCTTTTTAAGGTCAATATGTGGGGAAACAGTTAGGGATGTGCATCTAAATAGATAATATTTTAGAAAATGAAAAGATAGATGAATGATGATCAAATAAAACTGAGATTCTGGGGTGTGCATGGTACCCTCCCTGTTCCAGGTAAAAACACCGTGAAATATGGGGGAAACACATCCTGCATCAGTCTTGAATTTCCCGGGGGCAAGCTTTTTATATTCGACGCCGGCACAGGCATAAAGGTGTTGTCTGACTATCTTACGGCAAATAAGATCCGGCCTGTCAATACAAAAATCTTTATTTCACATCCTCACTGGGATCACATAAACGCTCTTCCTTTTTTTGCACCGCTTTATATGCAGGGTAATAATTTTGAAATCTGCGGCCCGTCCCAGGGCGATATTACCATGCATGAATTAATCTCAAAACAGATGGATGGTGTATACTTTCCAATCAAATTCAGAGAATTCGGCGCAAACATCCATTTCCGCGATCTAAAGGAAGAAGAGTTTAAAATAGACGGAATAAATATGAAAACGATGCTTCTCAATCATCCCGGGCACTGCTTAGGATACTGTGTTAACTACAAGAAGCGCTATATTTATTATATCACCGACAACGAACTCTATCCAAAGTCAAATCAGTTTTATAATGAGCACTACCTGAACCAGCTAACCGATTTTGTCAGAAATGCAGATGCCCTGATTACCGACTGCACTTACACTGACAAGGAATATGAAACAAAATCAGGCTGGGGTCATTCATCCGTAAAACAGGTAGTGGATTTGGCTGATCGCGCGAAGGTAAAAACTTTGTATCTGTACCATCACGATCCGGATCACACTGATGCTGTTATAGATGCTAAGCTGAAAACAGCGCAGGCTATGCTGAAAAAGAAAAACTCCGCAACTATATGCATTGCTCCAAAGGAAGGGGAACTTTTCAAGATATAAAAAATACTGTAACCGTTCACGGGTTCAGGGTTCAGAGGTTCAGGGTTAGAAAGTGACCTTTGGAATATCTATTGTCAACTTATTTCCTGCATATTACAATCCAGCATCAAGGACGTAGCCATCAAACTAAAAGGCTATGAACGTCGAACATCGAATCACGCTACAGGCGTGATCGAATTTTTCTCGTTCCCACGCTCCAGCGTAGCAATGCATACCATATGGGTTCCCACGCTGGAGCATGGGAACCAGGCAAATAATCAATAATTAACTTTTAAGTTAGCGCTTCTGACCTCTGACCTCTGCCCTTTTAGCCGCTTCCACCGTGTTTTTCATCAGCATGACAATTGTCATCGGACCTACACCGCCAGGCACCGGCGTTATTGCGGCAGCTTTTTCTTTTACTGCTTCAAAGTCCACATCACCGGCTAAAATCGCCTTTCCTTCAGAATTCGTTCCTATCCTGTTTACCCCGACATCAATAACAACGACCCCCTCCTTGACCATATCCTGCGTAATTGCTTTTGGCCGGCCAATGGCCGTAATCAGAATATCGGCCCGCTTTGTGTGAAAAGCCAAATCCTTTGTCATTGTATGACATATAGTTACAGTTGCATTGCCAGCAGGCCGTTTTTGGAGCATCAGATTGAGAATCGGTTTGCCGACGATATTACTCCTTCCCACAATCACAACCTCCGCCCCTTCTGTCTGTATGCCGGAACTAAGCAACAGCTCCAATATCCCATGAGGTGTGCATGGCAAAAGGCTTTTTTCTCCGATAACCATCTTTCCAACATTTACAGGGTGGAAACCATCTACATCCTTATCAGGATCGATTGCGTAAATAACACGCTGTTGATTGATATGTTCCGGGAGCGGAAGCTGTACCAATATACCGTGAATCTTAGCATCCTTATTTAACTCCCTTATTAAGGACAGGAGAGCACTCTCAGTGGTTTCCGACGGCAAATCAACCTGTTTCGAATAGATTCCCAAATACTCGCATGCCTTTTTCTTTTGGCCAACATAGATCTTTGAAGCCGGATCATCACCCACAAGAATAGTAGCCAGGCCAGGGGTTAAGCCGTGTTTTTCCTTTAATTCAGATATTTCTTTTTTTAGATCTTCACGAATTTTACCGGCAATTTCAGTCCCACTGATAATTTTTGCAGTCATTATTTAATTCCCCGTTTAAGGGTTGTTGCTTATAGATAATCATAGAAAAAACGATGCATTTTGCTGCATGATTTCAAAATCATTCTCAGTCAAACCAGCGCCGCAAACAATGCGTTGCGCCATACTTTTATTGATCAAATCATTAGGAGCATGCGCATCACTATTAATTACAAGCTTTGCGCCAATTTTACCGGCAAGCTTTGCGATATGTCCATTGGTTAGAGAATGTCCCTTACGTGCTGATATCTCCAAAAAAATCCCTTTTTCTTTTGCTGTTAAAACATCTTCTTCGCTAATCAGACCCGGATGCGCAAGTATATCGATATCTGCTTTTAGAGCAGCCCTATTGGTGCCTGGAGCAACCGGTTCGACAATTGTTTCGCCATGAACGATGATGATCTTTGCACCGAGAGAACGCGCCTTTCTGGCATTATTCGCTATCAGGGAAGGGGGAACATGTGTGATTTCTATGCCTGGAATGACCTTTATCTTTAGGACTCTATTTAGCTCTTCCGATATTGCGACTATCCTGGGAATTACAAGGTCGAGATTGGACAAATCACCATGGTCGGTAATCCCGATTGCTTTTAGCCCCGCAAATTCAGCGCGCCTGACAAGTTCAGATGGAATCAAAGCTCCATCGCTAAAAATTGAATGGGTATGAAGATCGATCATAGATTTATTATCCTCTTAATCCTGTAATTCCTAATTCCTAACACTTAACACCCTATACTTATACCTTGTATTTGCCGAAATCTTCTGAAGAAAGTTTTTCAAGATATTCCGCCCATTTTTTTCCTTCTTCGCTTTTGTCCACAGCTTCTGCCTTAACATCTCCCTGTTTTGATTTAGCAATAACCTCTTCGTCAACATAAATAGGAGCGCTAAACCGCAGGGCAATGGCTATTGCATCGCTTGGACGGGCATCCATGCTGAAATTTTTTTCTTTGGAAATAAAATATATTTTAGCATAAAAGGTATTATCTTTTAAATCACATACCTCAACCTTTGACACATCAATATCAAGCATACTGGTAAAATTCTTGAAAAGATCATGTGTCATGGGACGATCAAACTTTATATTCTGCATGCTCGAAGCTATGGAGGTTGCTTCGAGTAATCCGATCCAGATTGGAATGGCCTGGCCGTCCTCCTCGGATTTTAAAATAATAATCGGTGTATTTGATGTCGGATCCATAGTCAAGCCCGCTATGCTTACCCTGTGCAGCATAACCATTTTTCTCCTTTCAAACCATTATAACTGGTATCCCTTGAAGAGAATGGGACAGTGCTTTTTCAATCCTTACATTAATTATCCTGCCTGAAAAATTTCCACCATGGAAAGAAGTATCATTGTTTGGAATAAAGTTTACGATTTTGTTTGTTGATGTTCTTCCGGTCCATTGGATATTCTCGCTGTTTGCCTCAGTTTTAAGCTGCCTTTTGCTTAACCCTTCCACAAGTATTGATTGGGTCGATCCAACCAGAACTTCATTTCTTTTTTTTGTATAATATTCCTGCGATTTCAATAATTCAATCAACCTGTCTTTTTTCTCCTGTTCAGATATCTTGTGGCGAAAAAGTGCTGAGGGTACATTTGGACGGTCAGAATACTTAAACGCAAATATATCATCATATTGCACTGTTTTGATCAAGTCCAGCGTTTCGTTAAAATCATTTTCTGTCTCACCAGGAAAACCTACGATAAAATCGGAAGTAATAGCTATTTCCGGACAAATATTTCGCAGTTTATCCACCTTCCCAAGATAATAGTCCATAGAATATTTCCGGTTCATCCTTTTTAATACCCTATCCGACCCTGACTGTACAGGCAAATGTATATGGCTGCATAATTTATCAAGGTTTTTAAAGGCATAAATTAAATCATCTGAAAGATCCTTTGGGTGTGAAGTGGTAAATCTGATTCTTAAAAGGCCGTCAATTTCATTAATAAGAGAAAGCAGTTCGGGAAATGAACACAACGTTTCCTTTTTACCAAAACTGTTTACGTTCTGCCCAAGAAGGGTAACCTCTTTTATACCGGATTCAACAAGGCTGCGGACCTCGCTAACTATTTTTTCGGGGCTTCTGCTTGCCTCCCTGCCCCTCACAAAGGGAACCACACAGTATGTGCAATAATTATCACACCCCTGCATTATAGTTACAAAACTTGTAACCCTGTCCTTATCATCTGTATCAACGCTAAAAACAGGTTCGTCTATTCCCTCCGGCATTTCAACGTCAACAATACGGCATTTTTTAGCCTCTATCCGTTCGATCATATCAGGCAAACGGCTAATGGCATGTGTCCCGAAAACAAGGTCAAGATACGGCACACGTTTCAGCATATTAAGCCCTTCCTGTTGTGCCACACATCCGCCAACCCCTAAAATAAGATCAGGTTTCTTTCTTTTAAGCCGCGCAAGGCGGCCTAAAAAGCTGAATACCTTCTGCTCCGCCTTTTCCCTGATAGCGCATGTATTAACAATAATCAGGTCGGCCATCTCAGGGGATAAGGTCATTTTATATTGCAGCGGTTTTAATCCTTTTGAAATTTGTTCGGAGTCATAAACATTCATCTGACATCCAATGGTATTAATATATAAGTATTTAGTGTTCATTAATCCTTTTTGTAATAGCTCAGATACAAAGGCGCTAAGACACCAAAATTATAATATAATTCTCTTAAAATTCATAATTCATAATTTAGGGATTACGAATTTACGAATTTAGGAATTAAAGGTATTCTGTTGATTTCAATTCCTCAATTCCTCAATCCCTCAATCATACCCATCCCTTGTGCCTTCGTGTCTTTGTGGCTATACTATCAATCCTTTTTAAATATCTTCTCATGAATAGTGATGCTTTTTATATCCTGCATCTCTATCCTGATATCTGCAAATGAAGATACTCCATAGCAGGGTTTTTTCTTGTCCACGACAAGCTCGACAACCTTCCCGTCTTTTAAATCTACCTTTGCCTTAACATCCTTATCTTGTAATAGAAAAAAAACAGAGTTTATCTTGCCAAAGTCAATAGATATTTCAACCCTGCCCAGTTTGCCCATAAAACAAGTCAGCCCGTCACAGGAAAATTTCTTAAGCTCAATTGACACGTCAGACTGGTCTATAAGAGTTACAGCGTAGTTTTCTTCAGGTTCGGGCACGGTTATGGCGTCCCCTTCTCCCATGCCTCCCATTCCAAGCGTACAAAAAGATATTATCACCACGAGGCTAAAATAGAATCCTTTTTTCATGACACCTCCCTTGATTTCTCGAAATTCGCAACTGGTTCGATCATAATCTCTTTTTTAAGATCCTGCAAAATCATCTCAACAGCCTCTTCACATCCAGGAGAAATATGAAAAGCCACAAAACCTGAGCCGGGATCGATTGTCGTTAATATTGCAATGCCGTCATAAGCCTCAAAAATAAATTTTAAAAAACAGATCTCTCTGCGATCAACACGATAATATTTTCTTATGGTTTCCAAGTAAATATAAAATCCAGGCAATGTTTTATCTGTTAAAATTTGTGTAACTTCTCAATAAGTCTGGGTAACAGTCACTGGATAGTCGCAACATATGATTTGCCCGCACTTAATTGAGTTACGAATTTGTCTGTTAAAAAATAAAATATCATCAAACCAATCATTTTTTCAATAAAAAATTGCAGATAGTCTTTTTCATAGCAGTTTAGGGCTTAACTGAATATCAATATCAGGATTTTTTCAGGAGAACGGTTCTCGCATCCTCGATATTTCGTGGTCTGCCTGCGAAGATTTTGTCGACAAAACCGATTTTTTTCCGTGAAAATCAGGCAGGATTAATTGACAAAGGGAAATATTAGAATATAAGATAAAATCTTATCTTACAAATGGCCGGAAAAAGAGATATATGCTTAATACTGGAAACACCGTTTTGATTATAGTCGATGTTCAGTCCAAATTGGCCCATCTTATGCGTAAGAAAAGTATGCTGTTTGACAACCTTCAAAGGCTCATAAAGGGAATGCAAATTTTGGGGATTCCCATCATCTGGGTTGAACATTGCCCTGAAGGCTTAGGGCCGACAATACCTGAACTCGCCAATCTTCTATCTGACATTAAGCCTATAAGTAAACATAGTTTCAGTTGCTGCGGCAGTGATGAATTTATGCGGAAGATAAAAAAATTAAACAGACAACAGGTTTTAATCGCAGGCATTGAAACTCATATCTGTATTTATCAGACAGTTAGTGATTTATTGGATTTGCAGTATGAAATTCAGGTCGTTGCAGATGCCGTTTCTTCAAGGACTGTGGAGAATTTTAAGATCGGCCTGGAGAAAATCAAAGATTTAGGGGCTGCGCTGACAAGCACTGAGACAGCATTATTTGAATTGTTGAAGGAGGCTACAGGAAAAAGATTTAGGGAGATTCTCAAAATAGTGAAGTAGAGACCTTTGCAAAACGCCTTGACATCAATAGAAATTGAAAATAGCATCTAATATTTTTAATTAGGGAGTGGTCAGCAGGGTGGAAATCGATCTGGAGGGTATTGTTATAATTGTTGGAAACTATGGCAGCGGAAAGACCGAGGTTTCCATCAACCTTGCCGTGAATCGTAAGCGGGCCGGGTTAGAGGTTCGTATTGCAGATCTTGATCTGGTTAATCCTTACTTTAGAACACGTGAGGCAAAGGCACGGCTTGCTGAACTTGGGATCGAGGTGGTTGTGCCTCCAAAGCAGTATATGCAGGCCGATCTTCCCATTTTGAGCCCTGTTGTGGCGGGAATGATCAGACAACCAAGCCAGCTTACATTGCTTGACACTGGCGGTAATGGTGTTGGCGTAAATGTGCTTGCAGCGCTTGGCGATGCATTAAGCGGCAGGAAAATTCATGTGCTTCAGGTCGTAAATCCATTTAGACCCTTTACAGATACCGCTGGAGGGTGTTTAAAGATTCGCAATGAGATAGAAATGGCCTCAAGGTTATCTATAAGCGGCATTATCGGCAATGCAAATCTTATCGATGAAACAACTGTTGAGGACATATATACAGGTTATGATTTTGTATCAGGATTATCAAGGGAGAGCAGATTGCCTTTAAAGTTTGTTACAGTTGCGGCAAAGCTGATGCCGGAAATAGATATTAAACATTTTACCTGTCCGGTATTATTAATAGAAAGGCAGCTTGTCCCGCCGTGGAAAAGGTTTATTTCTCTTGCTTCAAAAACGGAGTAAAATATATGGCATATAAGCATCATATTGACAGCAACAGATGTAAAGGGTGCGGGCTATGTGTGGCCGTATGCCCTAAAAATGTTTTGGAACTCTCTGAAGAAATCAACACAAAGAGTTATTTTCCCGTATATCAGGCACGCCCCGAAGATTGTATTTTTTGCGCAACATGCTGCATTATGTGCCCGGATGTCGCGATAACCATAACCGAAGAGATCGAAGACAGGCCAAAGCAGCCGGCATAAACGGAGGTATAGTATGGGAAAGATATTAATGAAAGGGAATGAAGCTATGGGAGAGGCCGCAATAAGAGCTGGATGTCTTAATTATTTTGCCTATCCTATTACTCCTCAATCCGAGGTTGCAGAATACCTGTCCCGCCGCATGCCTGAAGTCGGCGGTGTATTTTTACAGGGGGAAAGCGAGGTTGCGGTTTCATATATGCTTTTTGGAGCGTCAGCGTGTGGCGCCAGGGTTTTTACCACATCCTCGAGCCCCGGTATAAGTCTGATGAGTGAGGGGATCAGCTATATTGCCGGCGCCCAGTGCCCGGCCGTGTTTGTAAATATTATGCGAGGCGGTCCCGGACTGGGAGGAATACTTCCATCCCAGGCTGATTATTTCCAGGCAACAAAGGGTGGAGGGCATGGCGACTACAGGTTGCTTGTCATGGCGCCTGCAAGTGTTCAGGAGGCTGTTGAGATGGTAATGCTTGCTTTTCCTCTTGCGGAAAAGTATCGCAACCCGGTGATGCTTTTAGGCGATGGTTTGATAGGCCAGATGATGGAACCTGTAGAATTTCCTGATCACCTCAAGTCAGAGCCGACCAACAAGGATGAATGGGCTACAAACGGAATGGATACTCGTGGAAGCAACAAGCGCAACCTGGTAAAGACTCTTTTTCTGGATTCCGGCAAACTAAACGAACATAATCTTATGTTAAAAGCCAAGTACGACCGGATGAAGCGAGAGGAAATCAGATACGAACTTTATAACATAGAGTCTGATTATAAAACGCTCATTGTAAGTTATGGAACAATGAGCAGAGTATGCAAAACCGCCATAGACAATATGAAAGATGAAGGGCTTGAGGTTGGAATGGTAAGACCTCAAACCCTTTTCCCCTTTCCGGAAAAGGCTGTATATGAAGCTGCTTCCAAAGAGAGCTGCAAGGTAGTTGTAAGCATCGAGATGAGCATGGGACAAATGGTTGAGGATGTGGAGAGATGTGTTAAAGGCAAACTTCCTGTCAAATGGTATGGGAAATGTGGCGGCGATGTGCCGACTCCGGAAGAGGTTATCGATGCTGTTAAATCGTTTTAACTACGTTAAGCGATTAGCTCTTAGCAATTAGCTCTTAGCTCTTATGAAATATGCATCCGTACATTTATTTATTAATTACCTCCGCCAACGGGCTCTGGCGGATTGACCTTTAGCAATATATTGAAATTATTGTGCTAACTGCTAAAAGCTAACTGCTAAAAGCTCAATTGAGGTAACAACATCTTGATATAGTTTGACTAATAGCTAAGAGCTAATGGCTAATCGCTTAATTTAGATTTTATAAAGGAGTATAAATATCAATGGGCAAGACATTTTCAAAACCTGAATCTCTTTCCGACCAGCATACCCATTACTGCCCTGGATGTACCCACGGCATTATACACAGGCTGATAGCCGAAGTGATCGACGAACTGGGCATCAGGGGTCGTACCGTCGGCATTGCGCCTGTCGGGTGCGCGGTTTTGATTTATAATTATCTTACCTGTGATTTCCAGGAAGCGGCCCACGGTCGTGCGCCGGCTATGGCTACAGGGATGAAAAGAGTCAGACCGGATTTGGTCGTTTTTACCTATCAGGGTGACGGTGACCTGGCAAGCATTGGAATGGGAGAAATAATTCATGCCGCAAACCGGGGGGAAAAGTTTACAACCATCTTTGTGAATAATGCTGTCTATGGCATGACGGGTGGGCAGATGGCGCCGACTACCATGCCGGATCAGCGGACTACAACAAGCCCTTTTGGAAGAAATGTTAAAGAGGTCGGTATGCCGATAAAGATGGCTGAATTGCTTTCAGCTCTTGAGACACCCGGATATATAACAAGACAAACTGTAATAAAGCCAAAATATATTGTCAGGGCAAAGAAAGCCATTAAAAAAGCATTTCAGTATCAATTAGAAGGCAGATGCTTTAGTCTGGTGGAGGTTGTGAGTACATGCCCGACCAACTGGGGGCTTACTCCGGTGCAGGCAGTAAAGTGGGCAGAGGAGACTATGCTGCCCTATTATAAACTTGGCGAATTTAAAACGCCTGATTAAGACAGAAAAAAAATTGTTGATTGGCGATTCTGTTTTTTTCAATCATAAATCAACAATCAGAAATTATCAATCATACGTGTATTATTTAGGAGGCAAGAATGCAAAGCGAGGTGATATTTGCCGGTTTTGGCGGGCAGGGGATACTTCTAATTGGGAAGATCCTTGCATATACAGCCATGGAGGAAGGTTTTGAGGTGGCATGGATTCCTTCATACGGCCCTGAAATGCGCGGTGGAACAGCTTATTGTACAGTTGTTATCAGCGACAAACCGATTGGTTCGCCGATAATCAGAAATCCAATGCATCTTGTCGCCATGAACCGGCCTTCTTTGGAAAAATTTGCGCCAATGGTGAAGCCGGGCGGTGTTATATTGATTAACAGTTCATTGATTTCAATTAGATCACAGCGCAACGATGTTGATGAACTTATAGTTCCGGTTAACGACATTGCCAAGGAGCTTGGCAATGTAAGAGCCGCAAATATTGTGGCCCTTGCCGCTTTTGTTGCACGCAGCAAAGTAGTCAATTTTGACTTAATGAGGGAATCTGTCAAAAAGGAATTCGCAAAAAAACCTAAATTTATACCTCTTAATATGGAGGCCATTGAACAGGGTAAAAGGGCGGCAAAAAAAGTGCCTAAAGTGAGCTAAAGTATATTAGAGTGCCTAAGAAATAAGTGCCTAAAGTATGTTAAAGTGCCTAAAGTTGTTGAATTCTGTTAATTTTACCCGCCCGCCTCGCCTGAGTGAGCCAACAAAAAGACGAAGAGCATTGAGTACGGCTCGCGATGGCGGGCAGGTATGAATTAATGGAGCGAAGCGACACCTTAACTTTAGGCACTTTAGAGCACTTTAGGCATTTTAGGCACTTCTTATCCTGTCCAGCATCGAGCGTCTTATGGTATTAGGTTTTATAGGCAAAAAAGGAGCTTCCTATAACTATGAACCTGAAAGTTCCCAGTTATATACTATCAATACAGCCGTATTCTTCGGGCAAGCCTCTTAAAGAGCTTGAAAGGGAATATGGCATTAGTGATTCCATAAAACTTGCTTCAAATGAAAACCCTCTGGGGCCGTCTCCCAAAGCGGTTGAGGCTATTAAGGGAGCCATGGAAAATCTTAATCGCTATCCTGATGCCAGTGGTTATGATTTAACAAAAAAGATTTCTGAAAGCCTGGGAATCGGGCAGGAAAATATTGTTTTAGGAAACGGTTCTGATGAAATTATAGGCATGCTTACGAGGGCATTAATTCAAACCCGCGATGAGGTGATTATGCCGTGGCCCTCATTTATCATGTACGATATAATGATTCGCAGTGTCGGAGCTATCCCTGTATATGTGCCGTTGAATTCACTTTCAATTGACTTAAACAGCATACAAAACAGGATTACCCAAAAAACCCGCATGATTTTTTTGTGCAATCCCAACAATCCAACCGGAACCGTTTTTTCCGAAACCGATTTTAAAACCTTTCTGGAAGGTATTCCCGAAGTAGTTGTTGTTGTAGATGAGGCATATATTGAATTTGTTCGAGATAAAAAATGCGCAAGAAGCATTGATTATCTTAATGCAGATATGCCGGTGGTCACGCTTCGCACCTTTTCCAAGGCTTATGGCCTGGCAGGGCTTAGAATCGGCTATGGAATAATGCCACATGCAATAGCAGATGTGATAAACAAAATAAGACCGCCTTTTAATGCAAATTCGCTGGCACAGGTAGCTGCTGCCGCTGCACTTGACGACAAAGAATTTTTGCAAAAGACTGTAGATCTTGTTCATGAAGGTCTGAATTTCTTATATGATTCCCTGGAAAGGCTGGGAATTAAATATTTTCCTTCCGAGGCAAATTTTTTTCTAATTGATGTTGGAAAAAATGCTGATGAGGTTTTTGAAAATATGCTCAGGCAGGGGGTTGTTGTCAGATCCATGACAGCTTATGGTTATCCTGATTATATTAGAATTAATGTCGGGCTTCATGAGGAGAATGTTCGTTTTATTAAGGCTCTTGAGAAGGCAATTTAAACAATTAGTGCCTAAAGTGAGCTAAAGTGCCTAAAATGCCTAAAGTTAAGGAATTCTGCCACTTGATATAGGTTTCTTAAGCCATCGATGCACAATTGGGGTAGACTTTAAGTGATTTTGGGTTATCAATTAGCACGCCGAAGGCGTACCACAACTTTAGGCACTTTAATATACTTTAGGCACTTTAGCTCACTTGTAGTTTTATGAAATCTCTTCTTATCACAATAGATGGTCCGGCAGGGGCGGGTAAAACCACGGTAAGCCGGAGCCTGGCAAAAAGGCTTGGTTACAGGTATATTGATACAGGGGCTCTTTACAGGGGGGTTGCATTTGAAGCAAAATCTAAAGGATTGAGCCATGATGACGATGCCGGACTTGAAAATTTATGCGTGTCTCTGGACTTAAAATTCGTATTTGCAGAAGAAGGATCCCGTCTATTCTCAAACAATAAAAATATCACAGATCAAATAAGAAATCCTGAAATTTCGATGCTTGCCTCGGCTGTTTCTGCAAGGCCGGTTGTAAGAAGATATCTTCTCGGTTTACAAAGGGATATGGGGGACGGGAAACGCGTTGTGTTTGAGGGGCGCGACATGGGCACTGTCGTGTTTCCCGGCGCCGACATAAAATTTTTTTTAGATGCATCCCGCAAAACAAGGGCATTAAGGCGTTACAAGGAATTGTCGTCAAAAACTTTCCTGACAATAGAGGAGATCGAACAGGATATCAACTGTCGGGATGAAAATGACAGGACCAGGTCTCTGGCCCCATTAAAAGCGGCCGATGATGCTATAATAATAGATTCAACCGATCTTTCCGCTGACGAAGTGGTCGAGCTTATGCTTTCACATATTGATAGAAAGACCGGATAGCGCTTGCTTTTGCGGTTTATGAAATTAAAGGTTGTTTTATTATTGTTAGTTTGTTATAAAATTAAAATTATGCAATCTCTTATTGGTTGCGACATTAAATAGATGTTAAGGGGGAATATTGGTTAATGGATAATTTTGCAGAAAACAATTCAACTGAAAAGATAGACAAAGACGATCTGGCAGAGCAGGCTGGTGCGGAGCAGACTGTTGTTGATCAAGCGTCAAAAGATGTTCAAGACTCCGGTGACCTTAAGGAAAACTATGAGGACATGTACGCTGAAAGCTTTAAGCGTTTCGGAGAAGGCGAGCTTGTTACCGGCAGGATAATTGCGATTGACAAGGATTATGTGCTTGTTGACATCGGCTATAAATCAGAGGGGCGAATACGGATTCAGGAATTCAAGGATGATAACGGTAATATTAACGCGTCTCAAGGAGACGAAGTTGAGGTAATGGTTGAATACTGGGATGAAGATGAAGAGCGTGTTATCCTTTCAAAAGAAAAGGCGGCAAAGGTAAAGATATGGGAAGACATTAAGAGCAGTTACGATAAGGAGGAAACTATCGAAGGGGTTATTTTAGCCCGTGTAAAGGGTGGCTTTTCCGTAGATATAGGAGTGCAGGCTTTTTTACCCGGCTCACAGGCTGATTTGCGCCCTATCCGCAATCTCGATGAGATGGTAGGAAAAACCTTTGAATTTAAAATTTTAAAATATAATCGAAAACGCAGCAATATAGTTTTATCCAGACGGGCTGTTCTTGAACTGGAACGCGAATCCAAAAGGTCTGCAACTCTTGAATCCATACATGAAGGCAAGGTTGTTGAAGGTATTGTAAAGAATATTACCGAGTATGGTGTATTCGTTGATCTTGGCGGTGTTGATGGCCTGCTGCATATTACGGATATTTCGTGGGGGCGTGTTAAACATCCTTCGGAACTTTTTTCAGTCGGCGATAAGATAACTGTCAAGATATTGAGTTTTGATATTGAAAAGGAAAGAGTTTCATTAGGCATGAGACAACTTACCGAGGACCCCTGGGCAACCGTTACAGAAAAATATCCGGTTGGTTCCCGTATTACCGGCAAGGTTGTCAGCCTGACAGATTATGGCGCTTTTATAGAATTGGAGCAGGGTATTGAGGGGTTGATTCATGTTTCTGAGATGTCATGGACTAAAAAGATTCGCCATCCTTCCAAGGTTGTATCTATTGGAGCTGCTGTTGAGGCCGTTGTACTCGATATAAAACCTGAAAACAGACGAATTTCACTCGGCATGAAACAGGTTGTTCCAAATCCATGGGATGTAATTAGTGAAAAGTATCCTATCGGCACAACCATTGAGGGGAAAATCAAAAATATAACCGATTTTGGCCTTTTTGTCGGCATAGATGAAGGAATTGACGGCCTTGTTCACATCTCGGATATTTCCTGGACCAAGCGGATAAAACATCCATCCGAGCTGTATAATAAAGGGGATGTAATTCAGGCTATAGTTCTTGATATCGACAAGAAAAACGAAAGATTTTCTCTTGGAATCAAACAGTTGGAAACAGATCCCTGGACAACTGTGACAGAGCGCTATGAGGTTGGAAAAGAGATTACAGGCACAGTTACAAATATTACCGATTTTGGAGTTTTTGTGGAATTGGAAGAAGGAATTGAAGGTCTTGTGCATGTATCTGAAATCAGCGCTGAAAAAATAAAAACTCCTGTTGGGAAATTCAATATCAGCGATGTCATAACCGCTAAGGTTATGAATATTAACGCCGAGGAAAGAAGAATTGGTCTCTCAATCAAGCATCTTGATATTGAGGATGACAAAGCGCTTCTCGGTAAATATATAGACAACATGGGCCCTGCGACATCTGCTTTTGGAGATATCCTGCGCGAGAATCTTCAGGATGAGTCAAACAAGCAGTAGAGATTGAAATTAACTTCATGTTTTCCAGACGACATCCATATCTTTTCTTTATTCTGATTTTTTCATCAATAATGGTTACGGCTTTTATTGGCTTATCTTTGATTTTTATGCTTGTTACAAAGGATGCCGGCTTTGATGATCTTTTAAAATCAGGAGGAGAAAAGGTCGGAATAGTTGAGTTGACCGGCAACATTACCTCTTCGAGGGATATAATTCATAGCCTTAAACGTTTTCGTGAAAACAGTTCCATTAAGGCTATAGTAATTCGTATCGATTCTCCCGGCGGCGCTGTCGGGCCTTCACAGGAAATTTTCAGGGAAATCAGAAAAACAGTCAAGACAAAGAAGGTCATAGCTTCTATGGGTAGTGTTGCAGCATCCGGGGGTTATTATGTCGCCGCGGGCGCCAACGGTATTATTGCGAATCCAGGCACTATAACAGGCAGCATAGGCGTTATCATGGGTTTTGCAAATTTTCAGGAGCTCCTTCGTAAAATCGGCATGGTGCCTGTTGTCATCAAGAGCGGCCAGTACAAGGATATCGGCTCTCCGGTCCGTGAGATGACAAAGGATGAAAGAGGTATCCTTCAAAATTTATCCAACCAGATTCACAGACAATTTATTGCGGATATTGCTGATGGAAGAGGGATGGATTTATCTAAAGTGGAAAAGATCGCTGACGGACGTATTTTTACCGGAGAGGAGGCAAAAAATCTTGGGCTCATTGACCGTCTTGGGAATCTCGAAGACGCAATAGAATGGGCTGGCCGCATGGGCGGAATTAAGGGCAAGATTTCCGCTGTTTATGTTCCGAAGAAGAAGTTTTCCATCCTGAACTTTATTGCAGAGTCATCAGTTAAAGAGATTGTAAACATGATGATTAATCCATCCTTGTATGCAGGCTATCTTTATTCTCCTTCAAATTAATTCTTAGCCACAGACCCACACAGACAAGCACAGACAAGATTTCCCCCAAACAGACCGTTTCATATTCCACTTTTTTAAAAAACCGACGAAAAATTCCAGTCATAAGATATCAGAACTGTTCGGTCTGTCGTATTCATCCTATTTCTATCCATTTGGCCAAAATGCCAGAATTGGCAAATCGGCCAAAAGCTGATTTATCGGGAGTAATCGTAGGTTGGGTTAAGCGAAGCAACCCAACATTAATATCTGAAGATTTCGCAACCCGCAGTCAGTCTATCGGTTAAACGCTTAAGAGCAATTGGTTATACGCCACAATTACTCGTTAAAAGCTTAACAGTAACTTATAAACTAATGTACGAAAGTCGCGTGGCTTGACGGGCATGACTTCATTACCGCAAACAAATGAAAAACAAACGCCTAAATTCAATCCACGTCCCTATATCCACTGTTTTGATAGTTACCAAGTAGCCGATGATTTTTATAACGTGTTTCGAGCTGTTCTTCATTTATGAGCTTTCTGATGACTTTTTTAATTTTTTCGTCTGATTTTCCCCGCTTCAACATCTTTTTAAGGTCTTTCGCAAATTGTTTGCTGTAAGATGGTATAAGCATTTATATCCCCAGCTTTTTAAACATATCATCAGTTCCATCACAGTGGATGAGATTCCTCTTTATATCAGTCTCCTTAAAGACTTTCTCCGTTGTTTTATTGGGGATTACGACATTAAAAGGTAACCCTCTGCTCATTTTAATTTGACGATAGAATAAATTGATTGCCTCGGTAGTTGACAAACCAAGTTGTTTGAAAAGCTTTTCCACTTCTGCCTTTAATTCCGGTTCGATTCTAGCCCTGACGGTTGAAATTTTTGCCATATTTTACCTCCTTTAAAATAAAAATATAGCTCATACGGGCCATAAGTGTCAACAATTTTATGTAGCCCATAGGACAAGTTGGGTAGAGTAGAGAACTGGCGATGAGAGCTTTAGGCGAGCTTATCTGTTTCCGCCCCTTTCGTCTCCATCCAGAGGGCCTATGAAAATATGGCTTTCGGGACGTACTCAACTTATCAACTTATTTTTCCTTTACACCGTGAAAGTTTAATACGTTCTCTATACGCTCCAAGATCAAAGCAATAACTTCCAAAACAGCGGAGAACAAAGGGGGACGGGAGAACAAAAATAAAACACTTGCATATTACCGTATTTAGTAATATTATTATTTTATGAAATATCAGGTCAGAATCAATTGCCACCTGACTTACCGCCATGTGGCTTGCTGGACTTGTCGAAAAGAAGAAATAGAAATTGAGGTGTATTATGTTGGTTCTCGTGAAAAAGCCCCATATTGAGTTGTCGATATATGGTGAGCATGCTGATGAGCTCATCACATGGATCAGCAAGAAGTTTGAAGTGAGCATACTCACTTCCGACAAGTCCGACAGCATGCCTGTTGAGGAGACTGATTTTTGGAAGGAAATGCAGTCCAATCGTATAGGCAATCTCTTGGCTGCAGCCAGGCTCAAAGCGGGCTTGACACAAGCCCAGCTCGCCAAGAAAATGCGTATCCGCCAAAACATGATCAGTGATTATGAAAGAGGAAAACGCAGGCTCGCACCAGACATGGCGAAGCGGCTTGCCAAGGCTCTCCATATCAAAGCAGATCGTCTGAGTTGAATATTTTGAGGGAGAACAAAATGGGGGTTGTGCAAAGCTTTCAAGCTTAGCGCTGAGAGCCTGGCTGGTAATTACAAAGCGGTTCTTCAGCCAGAAAGTCTCCGGTTGCTTCATAAGCTCTTGCTCTACAGCCTCCGTATACCCTTTTGAATTCACATCTTCCGCATTTGCCCTTTAATCTGTTAAAATCAAGTAAGGCTAAAAAGGTTTCTGAATTATTCCAGATATCGGCAAAGGGTGTTTTTGTAATATCACCGCAATTTATCTGGAGAAAACCGCAGGGCTGCACTATTCCTTTGTGTGAAATAAAACAAAAGCCTGTGCCTCCAAGGCATCCTGTTGACCTTGAGACGTTTGAATTGCCAGAGGATGCGGAAATTTTCCGCAAAATAGAAACTGAAAGATTGCGTAATATTGGAGAACGTATAGGCGCGGAAGCAAATGTCTCAGGTACGAAACAAAAAAGAGCAATATGCATGAAACTTGTTAGGGAAAAGCGTAATTCAATGTCAATTGCACTGAAAAAACTTTACTACTATCTGCTTGATCAACTTGCCGGACAGGATCGTATAAAGAGCGATCAACGAATATTGGGAGAGAGCGATTTTGTAATAGATGTACTTTCTGAAGCAAATGAGAATTTTTCCCGGAAATATCGACTGAAAAGCCGCGGTATTAATTTTGAAAAGGTTGCTGAGAAAGTTTCTTCGCTATTCGATCTGGAGAAGGATTATATAACCGGAAGAGGACGGCAAAGGAACAGGGTCCGGGCCAGGGATTTACTCTGTTATTGGTGCGCGATTGAGCTTAGGATTCTAATGGCGGATTTGTCAAAAAGACTTGACATGACACTTGCTGCGGTGAGCTACGCAGTAAAAAGAGGAGAGAAGATAGCGAAAAAAGCAGGTTGTCATCTAAACGATTGAGTTATTTTAGTATTTAAGGATGTCCCTCTCTCACGTGTCATTCGACATTCAGCAATTATAGCTAATAAAAAATGTGACTTGCACAATTATTCCAAATATGGGATATATATTATTATAGATACATAAGGAAATAAAAGAGATTGTTTGGATCGGTTCTTCTTGTGAAGACTTAAGAACATTTCCTGAAATGGTACAAGATGAAATTGGATATGCTCTCTATAGAGCACAAGAAGGTAAAAAGCATCATAAATCAAAGCCATTAAAAGGTTTCAATGGTATTTTTGAAATTGTTAGTTCCTATCAAAAAGATTCTTATCGTGCTGTTTATGCAGTAAAATTGGGAAACAAAATTTATGTACTCCATGCATTCAAGAAAAAATCAAAAAAAGGTATCAAAACTCCCAAGCCAGATATCGAACTTATTAGAAAAAGGCTTCATAATGCACAAATATTAGCTCAGGAGGAAAAAAATGAAGAATAATATAAAATTTGAAAAAGGTTCGGGTAATGTTTTCAAAGATTTAGGATTAGATAATCCAGAAGATCGGCTTGCAAAAGCTAAAATAGCTACAATGCTTTACGATATTATTGAGGAAAGAAACTTAACACAAAAAGAAGCCGGAGCTATTTTAAAAGTTAGCCAACCTAAAATATCTGCTCTTCGGAATGGTAAACTTGACGGTTTTTCAATGGAACGTCTGTTTTCTTTTTTGTGTGCATTAGATCAAGATATAGATATTATAATACATCCCAAGAAGCAAAGTGAAGCTAACCTAAATCTTTCCTATGCCCATACTTAAAGAGCTAAAATTAGTTTTATTGAAAAATATAAATGAAAAGCAGTAGGTTATGTCGAATAATAAAATGCAGCGGACGCAAAAAACCGCGCCGCTGATTTAAGCGGTTATGCCTGATCTGAAAATAGAAAGATTTAATCTATAATGTTTGGTAAAACGATAAAGCTATTTCTAATAGACGGAACAGCAAACGCAAGAATGACTTGGAGGACTAAGGGACGCCCTTTAGTTTTGCAGTTTTTGGCCTACAATATCGATAAATAATATCTTCTGAACCACTCATATCTTTTCCATTTCAAGCCATATCATACCAGCAAGTTTTGCGTCACCAAGCGCGCGGTGTCTTTGCTGACTTCATCTCTTCCGCTCTTCCAACAACTTCCTCGTTCTCTTCAATTCCTCCGCAATGAGCTTCTCATCGGGCAGAACCGTTTTATACTCAGCGGCCAGGACTTTATTCGGCAGTCCCTGAAGTGCATATTTCGCCAGGGCCGAATTTTTCATAGCGCACAAGATTAGACCGACGGGAGGATTCTCGTCAGGATGGGTCCAGTGCTCGCGGGCGTAGTTCAGATACATGTGCATCTGGCCCGCGTCGGCGTGCGTGAATTTTCCCCGTTTGAGATCGATCACCACCAGACACCGCAAGCGGCGGTGAAAGAAAATCAGATCTACGCGGTACCATTCATCACCAATACGCAAACGCTTCTGTCGGCCCACAAAGGTAAAGTCGCCACCGAGTTCCAGTAGGAAATGCTCAAGGTGCAGGATTAGGGCTTCCTCCAATTCGCTTTCGGAGTATTCGTCTTTCAGGCTCAGGAACTCCAGAACATAGGGATCTTTGATCTGCTCTTCCGGGGTAATGGCGTCCTGCGGTTTCGGCTTCGCGCCCCTTGTCAACATAGCGGCTTTGTTCTTCGAGAGAGCGGTTCGTTCGTAGAATTGGGACTCGATCTGCCGATTAAGCTGGCGCACGGACCAGCCGCCACGTAGCGCTTCTTCCTCGTAGAAAGCGCGGGCCTGCTTACTTTTTAGGGAGAGGAGTCGAACATAGGCAGACCAAGGGAGCGGAAACCGTTCTGAGATGGCCTGAACAGTCAATTCCGCGGACGGAGTCTGCGAATTGTGAGGCTGAGATTTTCCAGACGGTGTCTGGAATTTTCTGGACTTTGATTTTCCAAACGCCGTCTGGAAAATATCCTGATACGTCAGATAGAAGGTCCGCATCTGGTAGAGATTGCTTTTTGCGAAGCCTCGACCAAACCGGCTCGCAAGATCTGCCGAAAGTTGTTTGAGCAAAGCCTCTCCATACCCAGCCCGCCGTTTCCCGCCCTGCTCGTTTTCTACAATGCGGCGACCTATCTCCCAGTAGGTTGCCGTCATGATGGCGTTGACGGTTCGTGCTGATACCCGTCGCGCCTCCTCAATGAGAGAGACCATGCCGGAAAGAAGGCCATCATACTCCTGTATGCTCACAGGCTTGTCACTCTTCCTTTTGATCGGCTTCGCCGTCATTGACACCCTCCAATCCATTCGCGGCTGACGCAGTCTTATGGACTGAACCGCTCATATCTTTCCCATTTCAAGCCATATCATACCAGCAAGTTTCGCGTCATCAAGCGCCCTGTGTCTTTGCATCCGCATGAATGATCTTCCAAATAAATACCGGCTAACTGTTTCCAGTTTATGATTAGGCAAATGTTGGTACTACTTTCTGCTCATTTGCAGCGTACACAGAGATGTATTGTTCAAACTCATGCCTAATAAAGCAAATTCGTGTCTTAAAAATCCGATATCAAAGCTTGCATTGTGAGCCACAAGGATACTGCCGGCAATAAATTCGTAAAACTCCGGCAGCACCTCGTCCGGCTTTGGTTCGCCATATAGCATTTCATTGGTTATGCCATGCACTTGATGGGCTTGCCAGGGGATCATTTTGTCAACATCGATAAGGATGCTGAATTCAGCAATAATGCCCTGATTTTCGATAGCAACAGCGCCGATTTCTATTACCCTGTCTCCGTTTTGGGATTACCGGGACATTCTCAACTTTTAAAATTTTAGCCATTAGTCAAGTCATGGGGTCTATATTTTTGGCAGATTGTCCTCTACCGAAAAAAAGTGGGAAGATTCCTCTTTGTTGTAGAAACGGCTGAGCTTCTAAACATCTTTCTCATCGTTTTAATGGCTCTGTTTTTGAACGCCCAGGGTCGTGCTGAGTTCCCTGTACAAATTCTTTGCCTCCTGATGAATAGAAGAGCCTTTCAAGCCTTGTGGCACTTTCATCCAGCATTTTCGACAGACCAGAAGGAGTTAAAACAAAGGCCGTTATAAAAATACTTTATAATCGGCATTCAACGCCTTTGCCAGTTTTTGGGCATTTTTCTTTCCGATCGGCCTTTTCCCGTTTTCCATCTCTGAAATGTGCCTCTGGGGTATTCCGGTACATTCCGAAAGCTCCTTTTGGGTCATGTCCTCCCTGCATCTCATGCCAGCCAGAACCTTGCCGCACAATTCATCTTCACTATATTCCGGAAAAGCGTCTCTCCATGCAATAGAATCGGACATGTCTGTGAAACCAAAAATTTTAACGGCTCTTAAAACCCTGGCTTTATTGTTAGCAGGGCCTGCAACTGTAAGACTGATAATATCATCAGTACGGAGCTTTTTCGTGTGTGCCTGCATAAGTTACCTCCACCAATTGTATTTCTTTGTCTGCGACCTTCCAAACTGCCACATATGTAGGGTGACCCTTTTTGAGATGGCAATGATGCCGATTGTTTGATAACTGTCCATAGTTTGGCCAGTCGCCTCTAATCGGACCAAAACACTCAATATCCTTCATCAGCGCTATTAATCTATTCCGCACATGGTCGGGCAGGCGCTTAAGCTGCCTTATCACCTTCCGCCTTAATGTAACCCGCCATTCCATATTTATTTTATATACTATTTATTAGTATATTGTCAACTCCCTTTCCCGCTCCTTCGTCCACATCATCTTGCTCGTCCCAATTAAAACAAAGGAGATGGCATGGAGAGCGAATTGTTGTATTGATAGGATTTATGGTGTATGGTTTTAATTACAAAGATTCCAAACATAAAGGATGCTGAAAGATGAAAAATATTGACGCAAAAAGACCGGGGTTGCCGGAAAAAAGCCCTGAAACCGATGCCTGGTTTACGGCGTTTTTTATAGAAAACCATCTTGACTATTATACCCACCCTGATCATGTTTCCACACCTGAACAAATAAGATTTATTGTCTTTACAGAAGATGATGAGCGGTATTATCCATGTTCAGATCGCATGTTTGAAGCCATCATGAACAGAAACCAGTCAAAATTTTTGCAGAAAAAATATCATGAGATTTTGCAGAAAATACTTAAACTTATTGATAGTCAAATAGAGAATAAAAAAGAAAAAGCCTATCTTGAATCGCTGATTAAAATCAAGTACCAGCATGAAACAAGGGATGAAATCACGATACCATCCCGCCTTGAAAAGCGCCTGCTGGGAATCTTCCTAAACCGCACCCAGATTGAAGACCCTTGCATTTGTGAAAAAGCCCTGCGAAATGGCCGCGCAAACAAAGCATTAAGCTCAGATGCCTTGATCAATGCCATGAATCGTGGAGATATTATTGATCTAAAAAAGCCCCCTTCAACCCTTTCAGGCATTAGAAAAATTTTGCATTATCTGGAATTAGAGAGACTCCTTTCTCTGTCTGTGGAACACCCTCTGTGGGAGTCTGATAAAGCCGCGGGCTACACGCAAAATGATTACCTTGATTTTTTTAACCGCCGGTTTTCCGGCAACGGCGTCAAGCCTCTGTTTGACTTTTTGGGCGCTCAGGGCAAGGAAAAATCTCTACCCAAACAAATACTATGGTTAGCGGATGAATCAGGAGAGATTATGGTGGATCTTGCCATAATTAATTATCTTGCAAACCTGGGGCATAAAATCATTATTGCTTTCAAAGATGGGCCCTTTTTTACCAAAGTCGATTATTATGACGCTGTTGAAGATGAAATGTTGAGCAGCCAGCTTAAAGGGGCATTATTTATTTCTGAAAAAAACCTTGGGAAAAATGAACTCGCTAATATGTTGAAAAGCGATAAAAATATCATTATCATATCTGACGGAACACGTGAAAATCTCAACCTCCTTCTTTCATCTACAACATTTGCCAGAATTTTCAAAGAGGTTGACGGTGTAATATCCAGAGGTCATGATCAAAGGCGGCGCTTCTTTGACACTCATTTTCAATTTACTCAAAACATATATAATATTTCAGCAGGTGATAAAGGGTCGGTTTTAATCAGCTTCAAACCCAGGCATCCCGCAGTAATAAAATTTGCTCATGCAGACCTTGAAGATAAAGCTAAAGAAATTATTGACCAGATGAAAGAGGCCGGGGAAAAAGGGATGACGGTAATATTTTATAGTGGAATTATCGGTTCCATACCGGGCAAGATAGAAATGGCAAAAAAAATAATGTCTGTTTCCATCAATCTCCTCAGGGAACAGTTTGCAATGACCTTTATAATAAATCCTTCGGAATATTATGAGACTGGGATGGATGCGGATGACCTTATATATATGTGGGAAATCGTCCAGAGAAGCGGCTTTATAGATATATGGCGATTTCAGTCATATGAGGATATTGTTCATACGTTTCAGAGTATGGATAAAAAGGTCCCGCCTGAATGGGTAGGCAAGGATGCCACATTCAGTACAGGATGCACAAAAGAAATGAAAATCGCGCTTGAAGTGCAGCAGAAATATCCGGAAATGCAAATTATCGGGCCGCCACAAGAAAGGTTCATGAGACGCAAAGAGTACGGCATAGGCAAGATGTATGATCAAAGGCTAAGTGAAATCTGCCGGCAGAAATAAGTCAGATGTCGGATGTCAGAGGTCAGAGGCCAGTAAGGAGTAAGGAGTAAGGAGTGGGGGGTAGTCGGAGAGGTCAGAGGGATTGGTCGAGTGGTCGAGTGGGAGCGGCTTTTAGCCGCGAAAATCGATTCCCTGGTTTCCATGCTCCTGCGTGGGAACCCATATGGTATACACTCCCACGCAGGAGCGTGGGAACGAGAAAAAGCTAAAAGGCTATGAACGTCCAACATCGAACATCGAACATCGAATTTTGAATAAGGTATTCTGCCAATTTATAAACTATCGGAGCGAAGTGATTTCATCATTCGATATTGGACGTTCGATGTTGGATGTTGGACGTTCATCTTACACATTCCCACGC
>CBDAFK010000211.1:0-3547 GCA_965195235.1 uncultured Desulfobacterales bacterium
AAGGAACAGAGTCCGGGCCAGGGATTTACTTTGTTATTGGTGTGCGATTGAGCTTAGGATTCCAATGGCTGATTTGTCAAAAAGACTTGACATGACACTTGCTGCGGTGAGCTACGCAGTAAAAAGAGGAGAGAAGATAGCGAAAGAAGCAGGTTGTCATCTAAACGATTGAGTTATTTGAGTATTTAAGGACGTCCCCCTCATGGGACTTCACCTTGACTTCCATAACTGAAACGTATAGGCTATTGCAAGCCTGAGCAACGCAGCTATTGATGTTCAGGACCAGCGAAAAATCGCAAGTTGCGGCCTTTCGAGGTATAGCATTACAACCAAAAAACATATCGGGATAGGACTCCCCATCACTGAGAAGCCCTTCCACACCACCGGACGAACGGATCGCGTATCCGGCGAGTCAGCGGATCTTCGACTTTTTCTAAGGGGATTAGGGGAGTAAAAGGTATAACAATGGAAAAAAATGTTACAAAAAATATTGCAACAAACTCGGGTCAGGCAGTGCGTATAGGTGTTTTTGTCTGCCATTGCGGTCTGAATATAGCACAGACTGTAAACTGCCGTTATGTGGCTGAAACAGCGTTGGAGCTTGACAAGGTTATTGTTTCAAAAGACATAGCCTATGCCTGTTCCGAACCTGGTCAGAAGGAGATCAAAGAGGACATTCTTGAACACGGATTGGACCGCATTGTTGTGGCTTCCTGTTCACCAAGGCTTCATGAGCCCACCTTCCGCCAGATGATACAGTCGGTCGGTCTTAACCCTTTTCTTCTTGGGATGGCCAACCTGCGTGAACAGTGTAGCTGGGTTCATATGAATGAGACTGATGCCGCGACACAAAAGGCTGTAATCCTGGTAAAGATGGCGGTCTCGCGCGTGCGGCTGCTTTGCCCGCTTGCCGGCGAAAGGCTGCCGTTGACGAAACGCAGTCTGGTGATCGGCGGTGGAATTGCCGGAATCCAGGCGTCGCTCGATCTTGCGGACAACGGTTATGAGGTGATCCTTGTTGAGAAGAGCCCATCAATCGGCGGGACCATGGCCAAGCTTGACAAGACCTTTCCCACAATGGACTGTTCCATCTGAATCCTCGGGCCAAAGATGACGGATGTCGGTCGGCATCCTAAAATAAAGCTCTACACCATGAGCGAGGTAATGGATGTTAAAGGATATGTTGGGAACTTTGATGTAAGGATCTTAAAGCGGGCCCGTTATGTGGATGAGAAAGAGTGCACTGCCTGCGGAGATTGCGTCAAAGCATGTCCCGTGGTTCGTCCTGACGAATTTAACGTAGGTCTTTCTTCACGTAAGGCAATTTATACACCATTTCCCCAGGCGGTTCCATCGGCATATGTTGTCAATATTAATGAATGTCTCGGGCATAACCCTTCTGTTTGCGCAAAATGTCTAAATGCCTGTGAAAAAGGCTGCATCAATTTCCACATGTCTGATGAAGAGATTAAGGAAAGGGTTGGATCAATAGTTGTGGCCACCGGGCTGGAGCCATATGATCCCACAGAGCTTGACGAATACGGATATACACGGTTTGAAAATGTATTAACCAGCCTTGAGTTTGAACGTCTTGTAAATGCCGGAGGCCCGACCAAAGGGGAGCTGATCCGTCCAGCAGACAGAAGACGTCCTGAATCCATCGGTTTTATACAGTGCGTTGGGTCACGTTCCGTCAGGAAAGGGGGCGTTTACTGTTCAAATGTTTGCTGTATGAATACAATTAAGAGTACACTTGTGCTCAAAGAGCATTATCCGGATATTAATATAAAGGTTTTTTATATTGATATTCGAGCGTTCGGAAAAGGATTCGAAGAGCTTTACATGCGGAGTCGTCGATCAGGCGTCCATTATTTAAGAGGTTTGCCCGGAACAATTGAGGAGCTTTCCGATGGAAGCCTGCGGGTTGCTGTTGAAAATACCGGAACAGGCAAGCTTGAATTCTGGGATTTGGATATGCTTGTGCTGGCTATTGGGATCAAGCCGGCAAAAAGCACTCAAAAGATTCGAGAGATGCTTGGTCTTCAGTTGACGCCAGACGGGTTTTTCCTGGAAGCACATCCCAAGTTGCAGCCGGTAGATGCCGCCACTAAGGGAATTTTTTATGCTGGATGTGCCGAAGGGCCCAAGGATATTAAGGAAAGCGTTACCCAGGCATCTGCGGCTGCAGCACGTTCCATGTGCTTGATGCATAAAGGGGAAATTATAACCGAGCCGATTACATCCGTGGTGAACCCTGAGCGATGCAACTCGTGTGGTAAATGTGCCGAGGTGTGTCCTTATAATGCAATTACAGTTGATGTTAAAAAGAAGACTCCGGCTGTGGTTAATTCAGCGGCGTGCGCCGGCTGCGGCGCCTGTGCTGCAGAGTGTCCTTTTGGTGCCATCACAATGAACCATTTTGCTGATGACCAGATTATATGTCAAATCGACGCCATACTCGAAGACAGGCCACAGGAAAAGGTAGTAGCCTTTGCCTGTAACTGGTGTTCTTATGCCGGAGCAGACTACGCCGGAGTCTCGCGCCTCCAGTATCCTGCCAGCGTGCATATAATACGGACCATGTGTTCGGCACGCGTGGATAAAAAGTTTATCTGGCACGCATTTCTTAAAGGGGCGCCGGTTGTGCTTATAAGCGGCTGCCATATAGGTGATTGTCACTATATTGATGCGAACCATTGGACCGAAAAAAGGGTTCAAAAGCTGCAAAAAAGAATGGAAAAGCTGGGTATCAAGCCAAATCGACTTCAGCTTGAATGGATCAGCGCCGCAGAAGGTGTTCGATTTGCCGAGGTAATGAAGAAAATGGAAAAGATCAGGCAAAAGGTCTCAAGCCAGGAGATAGCGGACACAATCAAAATTCTGAAAACCAGAAAAAAAGTTCTCTCAAGTAATTGATTTTCCGAGCGGTCATTGCGAGAAGTGAGGAACCAACGACCTGTCTGCGTGCAACGCACAGGCAGGCGAAGCAATCCCCTTGTTTGCAGGAGATTGCTTCGGTCATGCTTCCCTCGCAATGACAGGAAAAGTGTAATTGGGAGGGTTTTCGTTCAGGTACTAATTAGTCGTCTGTAAGAGTAATAGCGCCTGCTTCACAAACTTCAACGCAACTTTCACAGGCCTCGCAATCTTCGGGACGTGCGACAAAAGATTTTTCATCCTTCATTTCAAATACGTCCATTGGACAAATATCTACGCATTCTTCACAACCTTCGCATTTGTCCAGATCAACAACTGGGTGCGGCATATTCATCTCTCCTTTCTTAAAAAAATTTTATTTTGCTTTAACCTAAATTGAGCGATTTTTTACTCGATCTGCGCCGATCTCTTGCGCATAAAGGCTTCGCAAAAATCCCCGACATATCCACGGGTATGCCTGCGGTTTTTGCAAATCCTTATGCATCAAGATCTCAGCACATACCTTCGCAAAAAATCACTCAACTTAGCTTTAAACCGATGGCAACCAAATCACCAATTATCTCTTGTTTTAAAAAAATCCCATATATCAATTGACAACTCAAGTCAAGTC
>CBDAFK010000212.1:0-6903 GCA_965195235.1 uncultured Desulfobacterales bacterium
CATCGCCTCCCACCTTCAGGATGTTTGTTGCTACGGCATATCCTGCTGTATGGTCGGCCCCCATTGTTGAAGTGGCATAGGTTACACCAACACCTTTGACGGCTCTGGGATCATAGGCCGGGAGGGCCTGGTTTTTAACAACAGGGACGCGCCTTACTCCAAAGGCCTTTCCAACCACTGCCGCTCCTGAACCCAAAATTCGACCCAGAGGTGTTCCTTTGCCGATTTCCGCCAGGAGCTCCTCTGCTCCGGCCGTGTCCCCGAATCCTTTGACCCCGCCTTCCATGGCTACTGCAATTGCATTGCCTGTTTCAATGGTATCAATTCCGATGTCGTCGCAAGCGCGGTCCATTCGCGCAATTGCTTCTAAATCATCGATCTCGCAATTGGGGCCCAATGCCCAGACAGTCTCATACTCAGGCCATTTGGACAGATATTCGCCTTGTTTATCCAGGTAAGTGCCTGAACACTTAATAATGCAGCCGGACATACACCCTTGGGTGGGCTCACCTTTTCGCTCAAGTGTAATTTTGTTTAAAGTTTCTCCTCCCACTTTATCGGCTGTTTCAAAGCGCCCTGATCTGAAATTTCGCGTGGGAAGGCCACCGGCCTCGTTGATAATGTTCATAAGCACATCTGTGCCATAGGTTGGAAGACCCTGGCCTGTCACAGCGTGCTCGGTCAAGGCCTTTGCAAACCGCTTTGCAGCTTTACTGAATGCCTCTTTGTCAGCCAGGGGCGCCATTTCACCCTCTGACGAATCAATAATAATTGCTTTAAGACCCTTTGAGCCAATAACAGCTCCCATGCCTCCGCGACCTGCATGACGCGTGGGGCGAACTTTCTTGTCTGTTAAGGCCACACTTGCAGCCCCCAGTTTCCATTCGCCGGCAGGGCCGATACTCACAAAGCCCGCTTTTTCACCAAATTCATTTTTCAGCTTATCTATTGTTGCATAGTTCCCCATTCCTTTGAGATCGTCAGCAGGGGATAATTCCTGTTTTTCCTTGCTGATAAACAATTTGTACAATTTTCTATCTTCACGCAGGCCCTCAATTACTATGGCTGAAATCCCAAGCCTGGACAGATACCCGCCTGCCTGGCCACCTGAATTGGTCTCCTTGATGCCTCCAGTCAGAGGGCTCTTAGCTCCTACTGAAATCCTGCCGGAGTTCGCGCATTTGGTGCCTCCGAGCAAGCCCGGGGCAAAAACAAGTTTGTTGTTTGGCCCAATAGGCGAGCAGGTCGGCTCCACCTCGTTTAACAGAATTGCATCTGTTAATCCTCTTCCTCCAAGACCTTGATAAACTTCAGCAACATCTTCACTTTTGACCGAAAGGTCAGACATGTTAACCCGGATAATCTTAAACATAACAGCCTCCTTATATTTTGAGGATTAATAAGTTGGAAACTTATTTAAAAAATATTATAAAAAGCATATTAAAGCAAGAAAAATCAAAGAAATGGATCAACCTTGACATAATAATGAATTTTTATGATAATTTAAATAATAATGAATTTTTCTGTGGATGGGGAAATAACAGAGGTGGTTAATATGGCAGGCGTTGGTAAACCGAACAGCATCAGCATTCGCGTGTTTAGTTTTCTCCGTCGTTATATGGATGCGCAAGGATTTTCATATGCCTTTGATAAAGATATCGATCCCAAAGGTGAGACAGCGTATGATATTGCTGTGGAACTTCATATCCCTCTGGAAGAAATCGAGGCGGTTTTTGTAAACGGAAGCGTGAAGAATATCTATGATTCCGTGTTTCCTGGAGACCGCGTGGCCTTTCTTCCCTATGGAACACCAGGGCCATATCGTGTTTTTTTAGGCATGGTCAGGGAAAATGTTGAACGTGCGCGCCGTGAGAAAACCATGACAAACAGAGACCTTTGAAAAATATTCAATATTACCTAATTATCAGCATTTATTTCTTCTTTTCTTTTTTCATTTTTCGTTTTTCCTTTGGATTAACCTGGGCCTTTTTCTGTTGTTCCCTTTTCCCTTTATCTTTTTTTCCCTTATCACCCATATCTATTTCTCCTTGTTTGAAAATGACTTAAACCGGACTGTGGCGGCGAACCTGCGTCTTCGACCGCCAATGGCTCTTCCTTTTTTACCTGACTACAAAATAATGGCGAAATTTTTTAAGTCTTTTTGGGCCAATTCCCTTCACTTTGAGCAAATCATCTACAGTTCTATAAGGACGTCTATCTACGATTCGCCCTGAAAGAACAAGGCCAATTCCATTGATAGACATAAGTTCTTCTTTGCTAACGGTATTCAGGTCAAGCAAGTCTTGTGGAGATTTGGTTTTTTCCAACTTTAACGGGACATTATCATTGGAAACAGTGTCGTTGTTTTTAAAACAAAAGGGCTTAGTGGAAAAATATGCAACAATCGGCAGGTGATCCGAGTATCCCTTACCGAGGTGCCTGCCCATGCCCCTTCCGGCCCTTTGCCAGCGATAGACGGCCTTTCTCTTGAACAGGTAGTCCGGTTGGAACTTATTAAACGAATTATCGCTATAGGAAATTCCCTTATCATCATAAAGTCCTTTGGATATGATAATATTATCCGGACTGCCTTTCTTCCCGAAAAAATTGTAAGACCAACGTCTAATTTTACTGACTTCAAGCCATAAATTATACAGATACTCATTCGCGGCCTGCTTTGTCAGTGTCTTTTCATTGACCATTTCAGAATTTTTGCCAGAATCTTTAATAGTCCTTAAGATATGATTGATTCCTGTAATACCATTAGTATCGTTTAATCTGCGAGAATTTCGAAAAGTTTTGTATTCATTGTAGTTTGAATTAAAATCACCTATTAATATAAAATCAACATCCTCTTTTAGTTTGTCAATCTCTCTCCTAAGCGTTTTGGCGTAAGCTATTCTCATACTTTCAGGACCTTGTTTCGATTTCCAGTGATTGATAAGCAGTATGATACGATTACTATCGATATCAAGAGTTATTTTAAGAATATTTCTAGCAGCTTTGTTATCAACCTGTATCTCTTCTTTCTCAACAATTGGAAACTTAGACAAAACAGCGCACTTCACCGGCGTGGCCCTGGAGTCCGCAATTTCAAGATAAGGATAATCTACACCAAAGTCTTTCAGCTTGTTACGCAAAGTAATAAGGGCTTTTTTCGACTCGACTTCCTGCAAAGCGACAACATCAGCTTTCAGGTCCTTTATCACTCTAACAATATTGGTGTATTTGATATTTGCAATATCCCTGGTCCAGCCATAGCCGGTATTTGGAATATACTCCGGGTATTCCGTTCCATCCCTGGTAAGATCAAAAAGGTTTTCCAGGTTGTAGCTTGCGACTTTAAAAGTTTTTGCTTCTATTGAGGTAATGCAGAACAGCAAAACAAGCAAAATTGATCCAATTATCGTTTTCATATGCCTTTTAAACATACACGTATCCATACTATTTTTCTGTTTTGCTTCATTTATTTCGAAAATTTAACAAATAGTCCTGTACAAGACTACTATCATGAAGCAGGGTTTTAAAGAGCTTGCTTTCAAAAGTAAAATTTGCATTCTCTATTATATCTTGAGCATCTTGTATGTCCATATGTCTTGGATAAACTGAAATCAGCGCATTATGCTTTGATACCCTATAAATTTCTCTCAGTAGTTCCTTTCTGGTAGTTGAGGAGAAATAATAGGAATGGATGACATCATAAAGTAGAACAACATCTACAGACTCATACTCCAATGGGATTTTCAATTCCCCCAATGTTGATATGGTCTGAATATTTTTAAGTTTCCGTGATTGCGCACTCTTTGCTACTTCACTTAGATACTTCCTATCCTTATCCAATGCATATACCTTCCCTTTGTTACTGACTATTTGGGAGGCAGGAATGGTGTAGTAACCGGAACCACATCCAAAATCGAGTACATTCTGGTTCTTTGTAATGCCTACCTGCTTTAAGACCTTTTCGCTATATTGTCTCAACCATTTTTTCGTATCACTTTCCATTTCTCTTCCCTGCCACCGCTTCCACTTTATCTTTAGCCGAAGCTTTTTTGTCACGCCTGTCGTCGATCGTGATGGACGTAACTACTCGAAGAGCACCGGCTTCAAACGGCACTTCGTGCATCTTCAAGACAATTTCAAAAAGGTCTTTTGGGCTCCCCTCAATGATGGTGCCCATGCCGTGCACCTCATACGGCAGGCCGGAACCATCCAGAACTTTAATGCATGCACGTACATAACTGCTCGTGCTTGTGGACTGAGTACCAAGGGGGATAATGCTAACTTCCGCTATTGCCATGAAACTCTCCTGAAAAAATAAATTTAGTGAAACTTTTTAATTTTCCCCTGCCTGCTTAAGAGATGCCTTGATAAAATCTTTGAATAGGGGATGAGGGTCCATTGGGCGTGATTTAAATTCCGGGTGGAATTGACAACCGAGAAACCATGGGTGGTCTTTAATTTCAACAATTTCAATCAGTTCCCCGTTCGGAGATGTGCCGCTCATGACAAGTCCGCTTTCTTCAAGTTTGTCTTTATACTCGTTGTTGAATTCATACCTGTGGCGATGCCTTTCCGAAATATTCTCCTTGCAGTATGCTTTAAAGGCAAAAGTTTTTTGCTGGATTTTGCATGGATATGCTCCAAGGCGCATTGTAGCGCCTTTATCTGAATTTTTATCACGCATTTGCATTGTTTTGGTTTTGTCATCATACCACTCAAGCATGAGATAGATAACAGGATGTGGAGTTTTTTCGTCAAACTCGCTGCTGTGGGCATCCGGCATGCCGGCCACATTGCGCGCAAACTCAATAACTGCTGCCTGCATTCCCAGGCATATACCAAAGAACGGAATTTTGTTTTCCCTTGCATATTTAACAGCACAGATCTTGCCTTCGATGCCGCGAGACCCAAACCCGCCGGGAACCAGTATGCCGTCGGCAATACCAAGGGTAGCAGCGCAATTGTCATCATCAATTTTTTCTGAATCGACGAATATAAGATTTACCTTGCAATCATTGGAGACCCCGCCATGAGACAGAGCCTCGTTCAAACTCTTGTATGATTCCGTCAGATCTACATATTTTCCGACTATAGCTATGTTAACTGAATATTTTGGGTTTTTATACTTTTCGACAAGCTCTTCCCAGGCATCGAGTTTTGGCGCTCTTGTCCAGATATGGAGCAGTTCGACAATCTTGTCGTCAAGCCCCTCTTTGTGGAATATCAGAGGAACTTCGTAGATGCACTGAACATCTTTGGCAGTGATTACTGCATCAACATCCACGTTGCAAAAAAGTGATATTTTGGTCTTGATATTTTTGGGAAGATATCTGTCCGTACGGCAAAGCAGTATATCAGGCTGAATGCCAATGCTTCGAAGTTCCTTTACGCTATGCTGGGTCGGCTTTGTTTTTAGCTCTCCCGCTGTAGTAATATAAGGAACAAGGGTTAGATGGATATATAGAATGTTTTCTTTGCCAACATCTGCTTTGAATTGCCGGATGGCTTCCAGAAAAGGGAGGCTTTCTATGTCGCCGATTGTGCCGCCTATCTCCACAATGACTATATCCACACCATCAGCGACGAGTTTGATGCTTTTCTTAATTTCATCTGTAATATGCGGAATGACCTGAACTGTACCCCCGAGATAATCTCCTCTACGTTCCCTGGTTATGACGGAATCATATATTTGACCGGTAGTAAAGTTATTGTCCTTGCCAAGTTTTGCGTGGGTAAATCTCTCGTAATGCCCAAGATCCAGATCGGTTTCAGAACCATCATCTGTTACAAAAACTTCCCCGTGCTGGAATGGATTCATTGTTCCGGGATCAACATTAATATAAGGATCGAGTTTTTGAATGGTAACGGTAAGCCCGCGACTTTCAAGAAGCGCTCCAATGGATGCGGAAGCCAGCCCTTTGCCAAGGGAAGAAAGAACTCCACCTGTAACAATTATAAATTTTGTATTATAATTCATGTAATGACCTCAGTGAAAGGATTATTAAAGGGGTAAGGATTAGAGGATTAAAAGGATTAAGAGGATTGTTCGCAACATTCAGTTGAATTATTCATACCCTCTAATCCTCTAATCCTTACCCCTTAATCCTAAATTGTTATTTATATATTTCTTTGAAATCTTCAATAGTTTTTTGAATCTCAGTTAATCCTTCAGAGTCGCGTTGTTTCTGCTTGCCTGGATCGGCCTCCGTGTAGGTTGATTGTAGTTTCTTGATATTAAAAAAATCCTTTGAAAATGAAGGATTTACTTCAACATGATTAACAACAATTTCTCGCAGCAAAGTGTCATCTTGATAAATCTCGATACGCATTGGATACCAGTTGTTATCAAACCGCTTCCATTCAACATACCTGAATTCTGTGGTATCTTGCCTGCCGTGACGCCCCTTTTTGCTGATTATCCAGCGAATCGGCCTGAACGTATCTTTGTCTATCCATATCTGAGGCGTTGATTCGTCAGGGTACTGCGCGCCCACTATATAGGCTATTTTACCGCGAAAACGTCCCAGGCTTGAAATTGACCCGTCAAGTCCAAGCATATCAAGCCTTTTTTGGAGTAATATCCTGGAACGATAAAGGATAAGCTCCTTGTAAATGTCAAATACTGATTGAAAATCGTCTGCGATTTTTCCGTCGATTATTGTTAATTCCCGGCCTTTTGATACAACATGGATTTTTTTGGTATTTTCAGACAAAATATCGGAGCGGAACTCTTCCGGAAAAACATAGCTTAGTGTTTCGTTTATTTTAACTGCCCCCATCTGATGGCTGTTGTCGTAAAAAATCAGCTTTTGAGAAACTAAAAGTCTTTTGGCTTTCCCGTATTTCTTTATCATTAAATCCAGAAGATGCGGCCCTTGCAGAACATAACAATTTGCCGGTGTA
>CBDAFK010000213.1:0-6028 GCA_965195235.1 uncultured Desulfobacterales bacterium
AGAGAATTACTGGTTGAAAGGGGCTGTTCTCCGGAAGCAATAGAAAGTTTACAAAAAGGTGCGGGTGATATTTCCATTCAGACCGGCCCCCATCTTGGCGGGTTTAACCAGAGGATATCCCTGCCGGAACTTATCCAGTGCCTTGGAGTTGTGTCAGCCTATTGTATAGGAGGGAGATACCTTAGAGGGAAAGGGCAGAGGTCGGAGGTCGGAGGTCAGAGGTCGGAAGTCAGAGGTCGGAAGTCAGAAGTCAGTAAGCAGTAAGCAGAAAACCAACAACCTTGAACTTTGAACCCTGAACCTTGAACTGTGAACAAATGACAAAGAAGAAAAGAAGGGCGATTCTTTGCCCGAATTGCAGAAAACTTATCAGCGCCGATGAACCCCGCTGTCCTTATTGCGGCATGATCAGGCCGACATCATGGTGGCACAATAATTTTGTGACCCGGGTCTTTCATGATGGGGATCGGCTCATAAAGGCAATAATAATTGTCAATACAGGCATGTTTGCGATATCTTTAATGTTTAATCAGCATTTGCCGAGTCTTTCATTTAATCCGTTTACTGTTTTTGCGCCAGACAATCAAAGCATTTTGATTCTCGGGGCCACAGGAACGATCCCGATAGACAGATTTCATCGCTGGTGGACCCTTATTTCCGCAAATTATCTTCATGGAGGTATAGTTCATATCCTGTTTAATATGATTGCCTTTTACCAGTTGGCTACTCTTGTTAACAGGGAATACGGCGCTTATCGCATGATTGTTATTTATACCGCAAGCGGCATTGCCGGGTTTTTTGTTTCGTACCTCGCAGGTGTTGGGTTTACTATCGGTGCTTCTGCGGCTGTATGCGGCCTGATGGGCGCCAGCCTGTATTACGGAAAATCCAGGGGAGGCGTTTACGGCCGGATAATTTATAAGCAGATTGTGGGATGGGCTGTTGGGCTTTTTCTGTTTGGTTTTATTGTTCCGGGCATCAATAACTGGGCTCATGGGGGAGGAATATGCGCGGGCGCAGCCCTTGGGTTTTTGCTGGGTTTTCAGGAAAGAAGGACGGAAAACAATTTTCATAGAATTCTTGCCGGCGGTTGCGTTGCGCTGACCGTGATTGCGCTGGGGTGGGGAGTTATTTCCGGCGCATATTATCGTATGATTGGGCTTGGTTGAGATAGTTGGAACTGGTTTAACCTGAAATAAAATCCTTTTTTTTGCATTAATTCATCATGTGAGCCTGTCTCGATTATCTTTCCTTTGTGGAGCACAATTATCCTGTTCGCATGCCGGACCGTTGAAAGGCGATGGGCTACGATTATTGATGTTCTGTTTTTTATCAGGTTAAAGAGAGCTTCCTGGATCCTGTGTTCAGTTTCAGAATCGATATAAGAGGTTGCCTCATCAAGTATAATAAGATCAGGATTGCCTGCAAAAGCCCTTGCAATGGAAATAAGCTGGCGCTCACCGCTTGAAATTGATGCTCCGCTTTCAGAGAGTATAGTATCAAGGCCATCCGGCAGCCTGTTTATCAGTGTTTTGCAATTTGAAGCTTCTAAAGCATGGTCCATCATTTCTTCCGAAATACCTGTTTTCCCCTGGCTGATATTATCCCGAACGGTTCCTGAAAACAGAAATGGATCCTGCATAACCAGCGCCATTTTTGATCTGACAACAGAGGTCGGATAATTTTTTATATCGATTCCGTTTATTGTGATCCGTCCTGATACAGGGTCGTAAAACCGGGTAAGCAGATTTATTAAGGTTGTCTTTCCGGAGCCTGTCCGGCCGACTATGGCAATGGTTTCTCCTGCAGCGAGTTTCAAGGAAACTTCTTTGAGTACGGTTTCATCTGTAAGATAGCCAAAGGAAACATCCTCTAATGCAATTTCATGAATTTTATCAAGGGAAGGGGGGCTGGAACCAGGGCTGACAACCGGCTGCGGTATGCTTTCCCTGTTGTCTAAAATCTGGAATATCCTTTCGGCCGAGGCCATGGCGTTTTGCATGATATTGTATTTTTCAGCTATGTCTCTTATGGGCCTGAAGAACATCTTCATATAAGCGATAAAGGCAACAAGGGCGCCAAGGCTTATGTTTTCCGCGATAACCCCGCTTCCGCCATAGTAGATGATAATAGCAAGTGCAATTACTCCCAGAAGCTCTACGACAGGCATGAAGACTGCAAAGATCCGAACCTGTTGCATGCCTGCGAGATAATTTTCATGATTCAGCCTCGCAAAATTATGGTAATTTTTCTTTTCATGCAAAAAAAGCTGGATAACCTTTATTCCCTCTATGGTTTCCGCAAGCCTTGTGTTTATCTGAGCGATTTTTATTCTTAAATCCCTGAAAGCATCACGGGCACGAACCGAGAAATGTATGGAAGCATACACAACAAAAGGAAGAACGGCAAAGGAAACAAGGGCAAGATTCCGGTTAATGCCGAGGAGAACCAGAGCAATCCCGATCAGTAAAAACAGATCCTTGAAAACAAAAGCAATTACAGAGGTAAAAAGCTCGTGCATGTTTTGAATATCATTTGTAACACGTGTTACAAGACGTCCCACGGGATTGCGGTTAAAAAAGGCTATTGACAGGCCCTGGATATGTGTAAAGAGACGCATCCTTAAATCATGCATTATTTTCTGGCCGGTGTATTCCATGATCATTACCTGGATAAAATTAAGCACAAAGTTTATTATAATAATGGCGAGGAAAATGGATGTAATGCCGGTTATTCCTGAAAGATCCCCTTTGCGTAATACAGCAAGCTCTTTTTTATTCAGCCGTGAGAGTTTATCAAACGGGATATAAGCAGAATTACCATCTGTCTTGAACAAATCCGGATAGGTGTTGACCACTGTTTCTATTTCCGGGTCCGACATGTCAGCCCTCAATAATCTTGTTTTATGTCCGGCAGAATTCCTGTTTTCGAGTTTATCGGATGTGATTTGCGGCACAATATACCTGTCGATTGCTATCTTTGTGACGTATGGGAGAGAAAGATCGAGCAGTGTAATAAAAACAACGAGAAGGATCGAAGCGGCAAAACAGGTTTTATATGGCCTGGTAAAAGGGTATAGCCGCCTCAGCAGCCTGATATCATAAGGTTTGCCTAACTTCTTTTCTTCGAAGTATCCAAAATCAGGGCGCATTCAATTCCTCTTCAATTTCCTGCAGCCTGTATGTTTTTGCATAGTATCTATCATATTCCATAAGTTCGGCATGTGTGCCTGATTCCACAATTTTGCCCCTGTCAAGGGCGATAACCTGATCGGCAAATCGAACTGCGGAGAGCCTGTGCGAGACAATGATTATCGTTTTTTCACCTGCCATAGACCTGATGCTGTTAATGATGTCATTGCCTGTTTCAACGTCCACCTGGCTGATGGGATCGTCAAAGATTAAAACAGGCGCTTCTTTCAGCAAGGCACGGGCAAGGGCAATGCGCTGTTTCTGCCCGCCGGACAGGATTACACCCTTTTCGCCTATGATGGTTTCAAAACCATTACGAAACAGCTTGATGGTATCGTATAAAGATGCTTTTTTTGTTGCTGTTATTAACGCTGAATCTTTAATTTTATTGTTGCCTAACAGGATGTTTTCTCTGATTGTGCCCGCAAACAGAAACGGTTCCTGGGGCATAAATGAAATCAGGGATCTTAAATCAAAAACCCGTATTCGGGATATGTCGAGACCGTCAATCAGAATGCAGCCAGAAGATACATCAAAGAGCCTGGGCATAAGACCTATAAGGGTTGTTTTGCCGCTTCCGGGAGGGCCCACAATACCAAAAGTCTTTCCCTTATTCAGCACGAAATTTATTCCGTTTAATACAGGCGGATTTTTGTGTTTATAAGCAAATGATACATTTTCAAAAGTAATGTCACTACTCAAACCTGTTATGGATCTTGCGCCGGGTGTGTCCACAATATCGGGTTTTGTCTGTAATATCCTGTCGATCCTGTCTAATGACGCTCTTCCTCTCTGGATAAGGTTAATTACCCATCCCATGGCCATCATTGGCCATGTTAAAATTCCTATATAGCTTATGAATGCTACGAAATCGCCAGGTGTTATGGTTAAAACTATAGTTTGCCGCCCCCCAAGGTAGAGCAGTATTGCAAGGCTCAGGTTTGAAAAAAGGAGCATCATAGGAAAAAAGGAACCGGTAATGCTTACCAGCCTGAGATTTTTGTCAATATAATCCTTTGATACGGCCTTTAATTTCAAAGACTCTTCTTTTTCCCTGTTATACGCCTTTATAATGCGTATGCCTGCAAACCGCTCCCTTACAGCCTCTGTCAAATCCGCAAACGTTTTCTGTACTTCGCTATAAAGCCGGTGCATCTTTTTGCTGAAAAAACGGGCGCCGAGCACTACCAGGGGCATGGGAATTAATGCGATTAATGTAAGCAGCTTGTTTATGTATATCATAAAGGCTATGGCTGCTGTGCCTAACACAATAGCGTCTGTAAGGGCAACCATGCCCATGCCTAAGGCCATACGAACATGTTGAATGTCGTTGGTTGCATGTGCCATTAAATCACCGGTTTTTACCCTGTCGAAATATGAAGCCGAAAGTGTTTGAATATGGGCAAAAAGGATGTTTCGCAGACCTTCTTCGGCCCTTCTCGATGTTCCTATGAGACAGCGCCGCCATCCATACCTGAACAGCCCGATCATAACGGCGATTGCCACGATATAAAGGGCATATGATGACAGACCGGTTAAATCGATATTAAGCAATGTAAGATCGTCAACAGCCCATTTAATTATTCTCGGGATAATAAGCTGAAGTATATCAACAGCAATCAGGCAGATAAGACCGGAGATAATTAAATATCTGTTTTCCGAAAAATAAGGTTTTATTAAATGTAATGATTTCATTATAAAAATAAAAAATAATCACGCCTTTTTTCAAGGCATACGCCGCAAAGCACGAAATGATTACATGTTTAATCAAAAATTTACAAACTCAAAAAAGTATAATAGTTCAGCCACGAATTTACACAAATAACGTTGAAAAATTTTTCAACCTGTGCAGTTAGGTAATTCCTGAGCCCTTTCGAATGATCTAATCCTCATTCAATATTCAATATTCAATATTCAATATTCGATGTTGGACGTTCGATGTTCGACGTTCATCTCTTCCCCCTTTCGATGTTCATCTTTTCTTTCATTACATTGACTTTCACAGGGCCGGTTGTTATAATTTTAGTTATGAACCCTGGAAATATTATTGAATATATAGACCGCCAGAAAATAATATGCGCGGTGGTTATGGAAGTCAAAAATACGAAGCTGCGGCTCCTTACGGAAAATGACCGGGAAGTAAAACTTTCCAGAAGCCGCATTTCACATAAATCCAGCACATGCATGGATCTTTCATGGAGCAGATATAAGCTGGTCGAATCTTTAAAAAAAACGGCAAACATACGCAAAAATCTGGCCTGCAGTGTGAATACCAGGGAGTTATGGGATATATTACATGCAGAGCAGGAATGGATCGATCTGGCTACTATGACCGGATTATGTTTTCCTGCTAATCCTGACGGCGATCACGAGGCAGCAGTTGTCAGGGCAATTTTTAACGACAGACTCTATTTTAAATTTGACTTTGATCGCTTTTTACCGAACTCAGAAAAGCGGGTTGAGCAAATTGCTGCCCATAGAAAGGAAGAGGCTCGAAGAAATCGGATAATAGAGAAGGGCGGGGCATGGCTTAAAACAGTCAATGGGGATAAAGGTTCTTTTTCGCCTGATTCCCTGTCCGGAGATAAATTAGAATATGTAAAGATATTAAAGTCCTTTTATCTGTTTGAAAAGGAAAGCACGCATTATGCTCTTGGCAAAGCAATGCTTGAAAAGGCAGGCATAAGAGATACTGAAGCTGTTTTTCAGCTTTTCGTAAAGCTGGGAATATGGGATAAAGATGAAAATATTGAGTTGCACAGATATAAAATCCCGATCACTTTTCCTGCAAAGGTAACGAAAAGCGCGGCAGAGGTCAGAGGTCAGAGGTCGGAGGT
>CBDAFK010000214.1:0-11610 GCA_965195235.1 uncultured Desulfobacterales bacterium
TGATGGACTCGTAAAAAGTCAGAATTAATTACCGTGATGATATGAGCTTATGCTTATAATTACCCGCAAATTGGTTAAAGATATATTTCAGGTGACGCCAAGTCGTCACAAAATGCTCTTTGACAAATAAAAATAGAGCCCCGGAGGGCTTTATGCCTCGCAGAGGCATTCTACCGGCATCATTCTCGATAGTCTGACGGCAGCAGCCCTGAAGATGTTCACTCCCAAAGCCTTTAAGGTTGCACAAAACCTCACTGCTTTCAGACCCCGCACTCGAAGATGTTTGACGCCCGTTCGCCTGTCATATTCAGACATGGTGGCTTCGACACCTGCACGCCACCTGTAACGATCTTTGAACTTGTCTGACTGCTCATATATTCTGCGCTTTGCGATGCGCATATCTTTATCAGTAAACCGGAGGTAGTAATATTTCCCCCCTTTCTTAACAGGGCATCTCGATAGTTCAGGACAATTCCGGCAATCATGTGAAGCAAATCCAATGCTGACTCTTTTTCTCTTTTTAACTTTTGCAGGGGCGTTTCCCTGGGGGCAGGCAACAACTTCGCCTTTTTCAGAAAATTGAAAATCAGCAAGGCTTAGCTTGTCTTCCTCGACAGAACCCATGGTCGGAGCAATCAGCTCTACGTCATGTTCTTTTGCACGTTCACAGTTGTCATCACTGCCGTAAAGGGTATCGGCTGTTAGCTCTTTTGGTTTCAGATTCTGTCTTTCTGTTGACTCAATTGCCGGGATAAGAGCATTGGCATCACTGTTATGAGCAGGTTCAACTTTTACATGGGTGATCAGGTTAAGACTTTCTTCTTTCTTTTCTTCATCATCACAGAAAGTTTCCATGATTTGAACCTGGTAACCTTGCCCTTTGTGGCCGCTGTAAGTTGCATCTGGATCAGAAGGATTTTGAAGTGAATCAGAAGCAATTTCTTTCGGTTTTTTCAGCTCAACCGGATTATCTTTATCATCGGTAAGATTGCAGTGTTCTTTCAGAACCCTTTCAAGCAGTTTGTAGCTATACATGGCCACCACTTCTTGGTTGCCCTTAAACTGCTGTACCAGATCAAACAGGTCTTTGCTGACCTCTGTGAGGGTTTTTCTCGATTCAGATGGTTTGACTCTGGAAAAGCATCCGAGACCGTTTTTGGAAAGATATCTATCGACAATTTTTTCATCTATAGCGTCAAGTTGATCTTGATTGCTACGTTTTAGATTTACTAAAAATTTATGAATGCTTTCAGAAAAGATGCCGATTCGACCCAGACGCCGCATATTGGATTTGATATGGACCGAGTCGATCCGCTGTTTATCGATATTAACGTTGAAAACCTGCGCCAGCTTGTCTGTGCCGGCTTTGAAAATGTCGTCCTCAAGATTGTTTTGCGCAACGATGTTTCGATTATTCCATACTGTTTTTAAGGAGATGTATTTGGCGTCATCCGTCTCTTCGCTGATATTGAGTGAATAATGCCATTGAATATTAAAGGCATATTGTTGTATTGTTTCTTCGTCAGTGAGATCGAACGTCTGCTGAAGAATAAGAGCGCCCAGCATGGAATAAAGCTCCTTGGTCGGTCGGCCAAATGTGGCGTTGAAATGCTTGCCGACCTCATTGACAGGAATTGAAGGCAGTATGTGTTCACGGAACAGGCCAGGCCATCCGGCGTCAAGCATTTGCCGTCTTTTGGGAGTAAGAAAATCCCAGGGATCGAAAATGTTAAGCTGATTTGGATTTTTCATTTTGATCATGATTTTGTCCTTAACCTTTTGATTATTTTCAGATTTACGTATCATATAGCAGAAGATTAAGCAAGAAGTATTTTGACTGTTTCCAAAGTTTTTTCAGTTAGATAGGTGTTTTTTGACTTTTTACGAGACCATCAGTCATGAGAGATTCCTTTTTTCATATAACGTCCTGCATCACCAGCGGCGCTTATGAACTTACCGCGACAGCGCCGCCGCGCTTCCCGCCATCTGGTGAATGCAATTGTCAGCCCATATTAGATATAATTGATATAATTGCTGAGGTAATTGAGCCAACATTGCCCAAAGCACCAAGAGACCCTAAAAGGACTTTTAGTGAAGAAACTGAAGATGATCCTTTGTTGGACAGTTCTTCAGATGTTTGCACTATATGTAATGCTTCTTCTAGTTCTTTCTTGTCCTTTATAACTTCATGCAATTCATGTCGCAAATCTTTGAATAATTCTATCAATTTGTCATGCTCTTTAATGGTAGCACTCTGGTCGATATTATTTCCTACTGCTGATTGTTGAATAACATTATTTGCATTATGAATTATCTGAATGTTTGCTAGGGGGTATGTGTCTTTATTGTCTTCTGGCAATTCTTCTTCCATATCTTGTATTCTGTAGGATAGTTCTCGAGATAAAGGTTCGACTATAGCTTCATTAAATGCATATATGTCAGAGTCAATTCTACTGTCACCTGTTGCAAAGAAATTGCTTGAAAATGAACCGAAATCAATTTCATTCGTGTTTATTTTCCACAACAGTTGGTACATTATTGACATTCGTTCATCTAGATTAGTTGGAAATATAAGATCACCGCTTCCAACCATACCTCTAACCGTTGAAGATGCTTCTTCATACCATTTGTCTATATTAACATTTGGTACTTTCATCAATTGCTCATGGATTATGGAAAATATTTGATCATTTTTACAATAATCTAATAATAAGTTTAATCGATCTTCAAAAGTATTCATGTCTGATCTTGCCAAATCACCAGCAAAATCTTCAAAACGCCTCAAACTCCGCCTAATTTTTCCAACTGTTGCTTCTTTCATTTTTTTTGTCCTGAGGACTAACTCTTGAACTCAGCGGCTGGGCACCCTAGCTTGCCGCGTCAGCGCCGCCGCGCTTCTTCCAGTCCGCTGAAGTTATTTGTTATATAAAATCAGTCATTTACAAATTCCTCCATGCAATCATACGCTAGGCAATTTATCCCCGCTTCTTTTCCTTGTCGCCTGTTATATCTCTTGAATGTGTTGCTCATAGATACAAGAGCAGAGACTGGACTAGTTTTTTGTAGTTCTTGCAATTGAGTTTTTGTTGACTTGATATTGAAAATACCCCCAAGCGCAAGTGAGGCAACGCCAAGGGTAATGACTGATGCAGAAGGAATATTGAACAAATTTCCTAAGGTTACTGGAGCAGACACTCCCATGAAAGAAACGCCAAACCACCCTTTTGCCTTAATAATGTCGGCACTTTTTTGATAATCTTCCTTGGCTTTAATCAAGTCATGAATTTTTGAATTAATAGCATCTTCTCTGACGACCGGATCTTCTAATTTTTGAAGCTCGCAATACAAATTGTATATCGTTTCTCGAAACCTTCTAATCTCAACTTTCCTTGTCTCTCGAAAACGTAGTATTTCTCCTCCTGGAATCTCTTCAATATTAATTGGGGTAATTTCTCCGACAATGAAACTGAATAGCGCAAAAGGATCATCGCTGTATTCATTGTTTTGTTTGTACAATGGTATGAATTCATCAATACAACCATCCAAGTTGTAATAGCTTGTAGCAGTCCAAGGAGCCCAACTTTGAGTAATAAGATTCAGTTGATTTTTCTTTGCAATGTCATTGGCTAAATAAAGCATGAAGTGAGAAGCAAGTTCAGTAGGAACATTCAACCACTCGTCATCCATGTTTTTGTAGCCAAGAGAGTTAAAAAGTTCTTTCACCTGCTCATCGATTTTTGCAGTATGAATTCTAGAGAGAGTTTTCTCGACTTCCTCTTCGTCACTACACACAAATGCAGCAGCATCCCAAGAAGATTTATCATCTATGAACTTCTCTGAGGCAGAGACTGAATATTCTGATGGGTTTATCATCCGTCCTATTGCGGGTTCTTCCAGTAAAGGCTGTAATTCTTCAGGATCGTTTGGGATGACATTGTCAGGAACAATTCGGTAAATATTTTCGTAAAACAATGCCATTCCCTTCAACCAATTCGGATCAAGAAAATTAATGTGTGGATAATAAAGTGCATTCTTAATCATCGTTTCCCTTTCTCATATAACCATTGATTATCAGGCAAATTTGCCTTGATATGATGCTATTGAATACATTTTCGGGCATATTTGCCTTGGTCTATTATCTTCAATTTTAGAGCTATTTTTAACAAATAAGCCTACCATGTGTCAACGTCTGAAAACGCCTCTAAAAACAGGAAGCTGTTTGAAAGGTCTGGATTCCGGCTTTCGCCGGAATGACGGAAAGCGGTATTTTCCGATTTTTTACGAGATCATCATACTTAATGGACTTATATTCCTTGTGATTCATGACCCTTCGACGATCTTGATCTCGTTTTCCGTCAATTCATATAATTCATAGACCAGCCGGTCAATTTGACTGTCTGTTGTTTCAATCTGGCGCTGGAGGACGGTTTTTGTCTGGGGCGCTTTGGCTTTGGCCAGTTGTTTGTTCAGATCGAGCATCTGCCCTACGAGTTCCACCATCCGGTTGTGGCGGGCCTTGTCAGCAGGGTCGGAAAAGTTGATGATGCGGATGGGTAGTTTGCCAACATATTGCTTTGTACATGTTATCCATCCACCCCGAAATCGATTACTAATGAATTTCAAATGCCAAAACAGCAGTCTTGAATTTAAAATTCCTAAAATGTATCTGGGTAACAACTGCCTATTATTTGTTATTGTGATACTAAATCCCCCGCTTGCCATTAGACAGTAATCTTTCTGATTCCCAGGCAAATCCGCCAACAATCCCTTATTAGCAAGTAATGGCACTATCATTTGAGCAGCATCATGAACGGATAGATTTCTCGGGGCACTAAAACCATACCAAGCCTTGTACTGCTTTCTTTGTTCAAGTCCCTTCTTGTGTGAGTAGAGATACTGAAAGGCTTGAGGATAAATGGTTTTGAATTCAGCTTCTGGTAAAAGCTCAAATTTATTCGTGTGCTTACAATAGGGGAAAATGATAACTTTTTCACTTTTGGGTGTAAAGTGATAACGAGTAAAATCAGTAGCGAACAGAGGAATTCTTAAAATATTATCCTCAATTTCAACTTCCTCACCATCACACGTTAAGTACTTATTTGGTAATGATGTGCGTTGTAGCATGAAAATTTTATCATTGCCACTGCTTGACCCACGGCTTATTATTGTTGGCAATTCAAGCAAAGGAATACTATTTTGTTTTAGCTTAGTGAACAAGTTTGTTTCTGATGAAGACATAAATAACCAAGGTTTTTCCGAAAGTAAATTAGAGGGATGCATTTCGAACCCTAAATTAGCTGTCAAAATTTTCGGTGAAGGTGCAACTTGAGCATACTCAAAGGATGCTAACTGACTGCCTGATAAAAATAGTAAACAGGTGTAGGTTGTGGCTTTCGCAAATACTTGTTCATGTCCAAAATCCACAAGACATGCCAAGGCATTTCGCTCTGAGATAATCTTGCGAAGTTCTTTACCATAATCAGTTGCAAAAAACTTATTGGGCATGATATATCCCATTCGTCCTTTACTACCGAGAAGTTTCAGCACCCGTTCCACAAAAATTACATAAATATCGTAATTCCCTTTGCTGGCAGCTATATACCGCTTCTTATAAAATTCCACTTCCAGCGGTGCCCATTCTTTCATCGCTTGAATTCTGACATACGGCGGATTCCCGATTACCGCATCAAATCCCCCCTTGCCCCCCTTTTCCAAAGGGGGGTTGATGGGTTTTATAATTTCAGGAAATTCCGCTTTCCAGTCAAAGACATTGATGCGGTACATCTCTTCTTCATCCAGGAAGCTCATCTGCTGTCCCTCGTAAAAATCGGGGCCGATAAGGGAATTGCCGCATTTGATATTGTTTCCCAGGTCAGGCAGGACGCGTTCATGAAACAGGGCAAGCTGCTTTTTAATAGTTTCGGAGTTTTCGTCCTCCAGCACCTTGAGAAGAAGTGAAAGTTTGGTTACTTCCACGGCCTGAGGGTCGATATCTACACCGTAAATATTATTGAGAAGAATGCGCTTCCGTTCATCGGTAGTAAGTCGCCAGTCACCACCGGCTCTTTGATAAAGACGAGGTTTGCGCGCTTTGGCCCATTTCTCAGGGCCATCGTCTATGTATTGATCCCTGTGCCAGTCAAGTAGATACTGATAAGCGCCGATTAAAAATGAACCGGAACCGCAGGCAGGGTCCAGAATTTTCAGTTTGCTCACCACTCCACGGGGGCCTGGCTTTTTGCCATCAACAAGCTCGCCGACTGTATGTTTTACGATGTAATCAACTATATATGTTGGAGTGTAATAGACGCCTCCTGCCTTTTTGATCTCCGGCTTGTTTTCAACGACGGCCCGGTTGCCGGAGGTAAGACGGATTACTTTCCCAAGGAACCTTTCATAGACCTGCCCCAGAATATCTGCTTGAAAGACAGAAAATTCATACGGGCTGTCCGGGTAATAGAGATTTTTGAAAATATCCTTGAGAGTTTTGTCGTCAATTGTGAGATCAAGTGTAAGGTCATCAGGGGAAGAGGTGCGATCCTTTTCCTTTCTGAAGTGGAAAAGGCCGGAGTTATAACGATCATCGGCCTGCCGGAAAAGCTGGCACAATCGCCGATAAACTTGTGTGCCGTTTTTCAAAGACATAAGCCGGCCGTATAGTTCGACACCGCGGTCTTCACAGATTCGCAGAAAAACAATACGATCGATGGTATGTTGCACGGCAAAGTTCAGTTCGCGTATCGTAAGGCCGGGATTCCGCAGGGCAATGTTACGCGCCAGTATTTCACGCCACCGATCAATTTCTTCGAGGAAGGCCGTATCAACCTCGGCAGTTCCACGCTTTGCTTTGCTTGACTCGACATATTTGTCAAACGAACCTTTAAGCACGGCTTCGCGAGAGAAAATCAAAGCAATTTCGTCCCACTGGTCGATATAATCAGTATATGTCAGATAGTAAGTCCGTGCCTTTGAAGCCCTGTCGGTTTTTACCGGTTTGATCCGGCAGTCATAAACAGCAAGCTCCTCAAAATCTGTAAGAATACTGAGCGGAAGCTTGGCTGACCAGGCGTAACGGCGAAGTTGGTAGGCGGGGCTGATATCTTTCTTGATATTAACGGCCGGTTTCTTTGCTTCGAGAAAGAATTTCCGTGTCCCGCCAATGCAAAAGCAGTAATCAGGGGCCTTTACGACGCTGCCTACTTTAATTGCATCTTCATGGATTACATCCTTGTAAGCCTCTGCATAGCCTTGCTTGTTGTAAATATCCCAGCCAAGAGCATTAAAGAAGGGGTTGATAAATTCCTGTCGAACCTGAGCCTCGTTATATTTGCCTGACCGATAAGCATCAAGGTTACGCTCAAAGCGCTCAACGAGTTTATGTATTTCTTCAGGAGCCGACACTTTCTATAACCTTTCAAATGTTTTCGTAAATTAAAAAAAAGGGGGATACTTTTTCAAAACGTCCATAAATTAATAACTCAAGTTTCGCACCCTTGATTTCTATCAAAGTCAAGGCGGTAAAGGAGCCAAATTCAATTTTTCAAGCGAAATGATTCATCGGATTTGATAGATAAAAAGGGTGCCAATTGTACTCATATAGGATATAATTGTACCCCTTTTGGTTACAACCTGTAGCTATTTTCAACAACTCATTCGTACTTCGCGCCTACATACGCGCACCACTCCATCTTAGCTTGGCTTTCAACACATCAAAATAATTCTGATCGGGCATCATTATCATGTTTACCGGGTGAAGCCCCTTTTGAATTATGATGGTATCATTATTGTTTATTTCCAGGCCGGCCTGGCCGTCAAAGCTTGCAATGATATCTGATGACTTTTCTTCAAACTCGATTTTCATGCGTACTGAATCAGGAACTATCAAAGGACGAACGGTCAGTGTAAAAGGACAAATCGGGGTAATGATGATGCCGGGTACTTCTGGATGAATAATCGGGCCTCCTGCAGAAAGTGAATAAGCTGTCGAGCCGGTAGGTGTTGAAATAATAAGACCATCGGCTCTGTAAGTAGTCAAATAGCGATCATTGATATATGTTTTTATGCTTGCAAGCCCTGCAAACGCCCCTTTAGTAATGACTATATCATTTAATACTGTTTCATCTGCCAGTCCCCTGCCCTCTCTGATTACTTTAACCTGAAGACGCATTCTGGGATTTATATCAAACCTGCCGGTTAAAACATATTCGGCAGCGGAAAAGAGGTTTTCTTCTGCAATTTCGGCAAGGAAACCAAGCTCGCCGAATTTAACCCCGAGAATCGGAATATTCTGATCGCCTATCCAGCGAACAGCTCTCAAAAAGGTTCCATCCCCACCTAATACAAAAACACACAACAGATCAGGCGGAGCAAAGGATTTGCTTTTGCCTGAAATTTTGCAACTCGGGCGCGGGCTTATTTTCCTGATAACATCCACGCCTCTTGACTGCAGCCAGGTTTGAAGTTCATCGGCCTTCTTGCCTGCTTCTGCATCTGCTTTTACAAATAGTCCTATCCTTTTCACAATTCTCCTGCTCCGTATGGTTATATTGCTTTATTTTATGTTTATGCCTTAAAATATATATATAGTCAAATTGGTTTCAAATATCAAACTTCCTCTTAAATTCTTGACTACATAGCGGTGGTGTGCTTAAAAAATGAAGCATAGATGGCTTTTAATCACTCAATAAAAACAGGATTCAGCTTTGGACTGACATCTGGAATTATTACTACGCTTGGTTTGATTGTCGGGCTGCACTCAGGCACACATTCAAGCAAAGTCGTTATTGGTGGAATATTGACAATAGCAATTGCAGATTCTTTTTCCGACGCTCTTGGCATTCATATTTCCGAAGAATCCAAAAACAAACACACAAATCGAGAGATATGGGAAGCTACTATTTCAACCCTTGTGTTTAAATTCCTTTTTGCCATAACTTTCTTAGCGCCCATACTGTTATTCCCTCTGTCACAGGCAATCGTTTTATGTCTTGTCTGGGGATTGAGCCTTCTTTGCGCTTTCAGTTTTTACATTGCAAAAGAGCAACACGCAAAGGCCTGGAAAGTAATTCTTGAACACCTTCTTATTGCTGTTGCGGTTATAATTCTGACACATTATGTTGGAATATGGATAGGATTAAAATTTGCTTAAACTGGAGGAAAAAACATATTAAAAGATGAACGTTCAACATCGAACGTCGAACGTTGAACGTCGAATAATGATGTCGCTCTGCTCTTCAAATTATTTTAAAATCGAATAAAAAACCAATGCCGAACCTTGATGGATATTTTAATATAAAACAGATTATATTAACAGAAATTTGAAAACTCATTTTACTCGTTCCCATGCTTCAGCGTGGAAACATATACCATATTGGTTCCCACGCTGGAGCATGGGAACCAGGCACTCATTTTTTTATGAACATCCAGGCATTCCATATTCTGGAGCAAGGCAACCATGTTGCCGTCTTTTCCGCCGACACGGTCAGCTCGCTCCATAGTTACTGTAACTAAAAGTCAGTTTTCAAATTTCTGATTAAACAAACTAAAAAGGAGGTTTATTATGTCGGAAGATTTTGAAAGGGCTCTTCAGATAGGCCGTCCGCCAAATGTGGCAAAGCTTTTCCCTAATTCAAAGGCATTGATAGTCAGTGGAAAGTTTATAGACAACGCCATGATTGCAAAGGGTAATGCCATAACAATGGCCGCCAATGGAAGAAACCAGTTTATAATACGTGGAGTTCTTCAGGCAGCCCAGAGGGCAAATTCGGCTATTATGATTGAAATCGCCAGATCAGAAGGTGGCGCTAATGCTTATTGCGCCATAAATTACTGGAATATTGCCAGAGAGGTAGATGCTATATGCAACGAGCTGGGAATAACGATTCCGGTCGCCATACATGCCGATCATTACGGCATTAAGAAGGAAGAAGATATTGAAGGGGCAAAAATAGAGATTCCCACGCTGTTTGAGGCAGGCATGACATCGATTGCCATAGATGCGTCACATATGCCGGATGACAAAAACCTGCTTGCAAACATTGAGCTGTATCCTTTTGTACCCAAGTGGGCTGGCCTTGAAACCGAAGTGGGTGAAATCAAAGGTAAAACCGGGCTTTCCACCGTTAATGAGGCCTTGTTTCTCATACAGGGCTTGAATGCGCATGATATTTTTCCGGATTGGATTGCTTTAAACAATGGAACAACCCACGGAATTGAGGCAAGTGATCAGGGAATACAGATTGAATTGACCTCTGAAATTCATGAAGCCCTGTCAAAATATAAGGTTTCGGGTACTCAGCACGGCACATCCGGGAATAACTCCGACAGGTTAAGAGCCATAGCAGCTAAAACCAGAACCACCAAAGCCAATGTGGCCACGGCGCTTCAGATGATTTCATGGGGCCTTGAGGTTAATGACTATGGAAACGCCATCCTTGATAGCAACGGCAACTTCATCAAAATTAAAGGCAAAGGCGTAACAGAAGAGATATGGGATGAAATGGTCGCTTATGCCGAGTCAAAGGGAATTAAGGGAGGAAACTACAAGAAACTTAACCTTCCATTTGAAAACAAGCTTCTTGGCCAGCCAAAGGACATCAGGGAAAGGATGGTCAAAAGGGTTGAAGAATTTGTCTATAACATGCTTGTAAATGTATTTAATGCAAAAGATTCAGCGCCGCTTGCCATTGAGGCAATACTGACAACAGGTTCATACGATCTTGGATTTAAAGCAGACAGGCTTGAAAACCCTGATGAATGGACCCGTGAAAAGATAATCAAACGCGCTGCTATGATTTAACCGAGATTAACTATGCAAAAAAAAATATTTTGTCATTTTTGCGGAAATCGGCTTGTTGAAAAGACGATTAATGGTAGTATTCGGCTTTTCTGCGAGAAGTGCAATCAGCCACTGTATGAAAACCCTATACCTGCCTCATGCCTTGTTGTAATTGATAAAAATGAAAGGGTGCTTCTCGTTAAACGGAGCGCGGACCCCAAAAAAGGGTTTTGGTGTCTTCCGGGCGGATTCATGGAGCTTGGAGAAACCCCTGAACTTTCTGCTTTAAGAGAACTCAAAGAGGAAACCAGCCTTTCCGGTCAGATAGAGATGCTTCTCGGCATCACATCAAACAACAGCCCGCAATATGACACCGTGTTTATGGTCGGCTATCTTGTAAAAGTCTATTCCGGCATCCTTAAAGCCGGAGATGATGCATCTGAAGCAGCATATTTTCATCCTGATGATTTGCCGGAGATCGCATTTAAAAGCCATAAAAATTTCATAAGGATATACTACGCGGCATATGCCTGATGAATTCGTAAAAAACCGAATTCATCAGGTGTTAGGTGTCAGGTGTTAAGTGTAAGTGCTAAAAAGATGAACGTCCAACATCGAACATTGAACGTCGAACGTCGAATAATGATATCGCTTCGCTCCTCAATTTTATTCTAAGAACGAATAAAAAAAACAAACACCAAATGAGAAACAAAGGTTCAGGGACTCATGGTTGCTGTTTTTCCGACCTCCGACCTCTGACATCTGACCTCTAACCTCCGGCCTCAGTTTCTTTTGTTTTTGATTCGATGTTGGACGTTCGATGTTCGATGTTC
>CBDAFK010000215.1:0-4503 GCA_965195235.1 uncultured Desulfobacterales bacterium
TCAAAGACCCGTCCAGGATGGACTTCCAGCTCACGGAGTCTGCTCTCCTGGATTTTTTGTTCATGTGCCCTTTTCTTCTCATAGGCCTGGCTCATCTTCTCCAACAACTCATCCAAATCCGCGGGTTTCATGATGTAGTCAAAGGCTCCGAGTTTCATCCCATCAATAGCCGATTCCACAGTTGAGTGGCCGGTGAGCATAATCACCTCCATGAGCGGCCTCATTCTTTTCATTTCCTTAAGAGTTTCCACACCGTCCATACCCGGCATTTTGACATCCAGGATCACCACATCAAAGAGTTGTTTATCCAGAATTTGCAGCGCCTTTTCCCCGCTTTCCGCACCGGTAACATTAAATTCTCTCTTTTTAAGACGTTTTATAAAAATTTCGCGAAAATCATCCTCATCGTCTACGACCAACACCCTAAACTCTTTCATTGTTATTCCTCCTTGTTATTGCTGCTTAAGCAAACTTCAAGACTTGCCACATGCCGATTAGAGACTCTCACATGGATCGTTTCAACTATATAGCAGGTATATAAGTATCCCTATAGCGATTGTTGCAATCCTTGCCTTGCTTTTATTCCTTTGCAAAAATTCTATCTGTATATAGCGCCCCTTTTTGGGATTAGTAATATATCCAAGTAATATATTTAAAAGAAATACAATTAAAGTAATATTTAGCAGCGATCTTCCCAGATCAGAGAGCCTTGTCCCAAACAGTTCATAAGAGCCGGCCCTCTTTTTCCAGGTGCCAAGACACGAATCTCTTGGTTCAAAACCTTCCTCAAATGACAAAGAAGCAGCCATTTGCTGAAACAGGCTTTCGTATGGGGCCGTGTTATCTGTGGCATAAAGACTAAGATCAAGGTAAATTAGATGGGTTCCTCCCAAAAATACCCTGTGAAATTCTTTTGCCTCATCGCCTTTGGGGAGTCTGTAGCTGCAGATAAAACCAAACTCCTTATTCTCCTTATCGAAAACCGGATCTCCTACGATGACATCTTCGGCTCCTTTTTCGCCAAGTTTCTTTTTCATGAGCCCTCTAAATTTTTTGATCATTTTGGGATCAAAAAATTCATCTATCGTAAGATAAGCGGTGAAAACCTTAAAGCGCTTTTTTTTATGCTTATAAGTCTTGATACCCAGGAGAACAAGGCTCTTTGCTTTCTGGTTCAAATCATCCGGATGGATAAAAGTTTTATTATACTCTTTCAGGGCGTCTTCGCACAACTTGCGACGCTCCGGATCAAGGACGCTAGCACGGAGCCACTCTTGTGATATCTCTTGAAACCCCGCAGATATGGCAATAGAGAAATGGGCATTATCATCTGTATAGATACTTTCTCCGGCCACTTCAAGGGCAAAAGTATCAAAACTCAACAAAAAGCACCCCAGGAAGATTATCATCATCCAATATAGATTAGCGCTTTTTGTTTTTCCTTTCCTAATCAAAGCGTACCCTTTGCTGGACATCTTCCCATGTCATTAACTTTACAAGGGAGTATTACCAGTTTGTTAAAATTGGAATGATATCCCACAGCATCATCATTTATCGGGCGGGGTAAACCCGCCCCTACGGGTTACGTGCATCAAATTTTGTAGGGGCGGGTTTATCCCGCCCGAATAGAGTTTATGTTTTCGGCTTTAACAAATTGGTAATGCCCCCACAATGACCAGCTTTAAGCAAGGGGGAAGTGAGTGTTCTCCCCTTTTATTCCAATATTCCGAATCACTCGACCAGCAGTAAAGCTGGGTGAAAGTAAATTTTTACTTATCGTCTGATCCTGATGGCGTAATTTTTGCTTCAGGTATGATAATAATCAAATTCGCGCCCGTTCACAGAGGAATAATACAGTAGCAGATATAAGTATGCGGCAGATAAATCAACAATCAACAATCAACAATCAACAATCCGTTGAGGAGGCTATTCGCAACGATAGATTGGCGGCTATGGGTGAGATGGCTGTTAAAATCGCCCATGAGATTCGTAACCCCCTGGGAAGCATTGAACTTTTTGCGACTATATTAAAGAAGGAACTTGATGATTTCGAAGAGTTAAAAACTCTTGCAGGGCATATTTCTTCCGGAGTGCAATGTATAAATAATATTATATCAAATATCCTGATGTTTATGAGACCGGATCAAATCCCGGATTTCAAACCGGTTGATATATGCAATATACTTGACGATTCACTCTTTTTTTCCCATCATATTATTAAATCAAACAGCAGCATTGAAGTAATTAAAAGATATGCTTCCAAATCGCTAATGATACGGGCTGATTCGGAATTGTTAAAGCAGATGTCACTGAATATAATTTTGAATGCTATCCAGGCTATGCCGGATGGCGGCACACTGAGAGTTTCGTGCATAAAAGTTGCGAATGATAATGATAAGGAAAGAGATTGTGTGGAGATCAGGTTCACCGATACAGGCACAGGCATATCAAAGGAGGATATGCCGAAAATATTTGATCCGTTTTTTACTACAAAGAAAAAAGGCACAGGCCTGGGGATGTCGATTGTTAATAATATAATAAATGTACATGACGGCACGATTAAAATCAACAGTTCAAAATCAAAGGGAACAGAGTGCATTGTAACATTGCCGATTATGGAGTGTAATAAAATATGACGGCACAATCGATATTGGTTGTTGATGACGAACCGGATATGAGGGTTGCGCTTACCCATGTATTAATCAGGACAGGCTATTCTGTTGATTGCGCCTCCTGTGGGTCGGAAGCTCTGTTGAAATTTAAAAGAGGTGGATATTCTCTTGTAATAACAGATGTGAAGATGCCGGAGATGTCAGGCCTGAAATTATTGGGCAAGGTAAAAAAGATGTCTCCCCAGGTCCCGGTGATAATGATTACAGGTTACGGCACAATCAACAATGCAGTAGAGGCTATGCAAAAAGGGGCTTCAGACTATATTCTCAAACCATTTTCTTCCGATACCCTGGAAGCAGTTGTCAAAAATGTCAATATAAAATCAAACAATCCGGCTCGAAACGGATTGGCAGACATAGATATACTAAAGAATTCAGGGGCTAAGAAGATGATAACCCGGGATCGGAAGCTGCTGAATATCCTGGAAATGGCTAAAGAGGTGGCCTTAAGCAATGCCACGGTTCTTATCCAGGGAGAAAGCGGAACCGGCAAGGAGATTCTGGCATCAATTATTCATCATTATAGCGGAAATGGCGAAAGACCGTATGTTTGTATAAATTGCGCTGCCTTGCCTGATACTTTAGCGGAAAGCGAGCTGTTCGGCCATGAAAAAGGATCGTTTACAGGAGCGACGAGCAGGAAGACAGGCAAGTTCGAACTGGCTAATCGAGGCACGATTCTATTAGATGAGATCAGCGAAATGGCTATGCCGCTTCAGGCCAAGCTGCTGAGAGCGCTCCAGGAAAAAGAGATCGATAGGATCGGCGGAACCAGACCTGTTCCAATTGACTCAAGGATTATTGCCATCAGCAATATTGATCTCAAGAAGGCTGTAAAAGCAGGGAAGTTCAGGGAAGATTTATACTACAGATTGAATGTCATACCTTTTACAATCCCGCCGTTACGGGAGCGAAAATGCGATATACTTTTGTTAACAAAATATTTTTTAGAGAAATACAGCTTAGTCAATAACAGAAATATGACAAAGATTGCAGAGAACACAAAGTCTTTGCTGATGAAACATGATTGGAAAGGAAATGTAAGGGAGCTGGAAAATTATATTGAAAGGGCTGTGCTTCTGGGAAAGGGAGATACCCTTTTGCCGGAGCATATTTTATTTGATGAGCCTGATATGGATACAAAAAAACCGGTTCCGGTTAAAGTCGGATTGTCTGTTAAAGAGATGGAAAGAGAGTTAATATTCCACACTCTAAATGAGGTTGATGACAACAGGACTCGCGCCGCAGAACTTTTAGGAATCAGTATCAGGACATTAAGAAATAAATTAAGAGAATATAAAGTTAAGACAGTGAGTCAGGATTCTATACTGTGAACAGTCATAATTAGAGTTTTTTTATTATGTTTTTTCACCACGAAGTGCACGAAGAGCACAAAGAAATTATAAAAGCATTAATTTTAATCTTCGTGTCCTTTTATAGCCGTGCAAGGTATAACTCTCCCTTGAACAGTTGATAGGCAATTATTGCCTGTTTGGAAGCTGATACGATCTTTTAGAAAGAATGGACAGGCCATCCAGCAATAAATAATTATCAAATATAGCAATAGGTTAGGTGGTGGCAGGTTAATGGCTGATTTTTTTGGTATAGTATTTGCTGTTTCAGGTGTTGAGAATGAAAAAAATATGTAACTTCTAAATAACCCCCATGACATAGAAGTCACAACGAACCATGAAAATGTCAACCACAGAGATCACAGAGAACACAGAGTTTTTTTTGTTTTTTCTCTGTGTACTCTGTGATCTCTGTGGTTAAAAAAACTTTAGAGATATTGGACTGAAAATAATGGACGCAAAACTCGGTATATTCAGCA
>CBDAFK010000216.1:0-2954 GCA_965195235.1 uncultured Desulfobacterales bacterium
CTCTCGAAAAGGGAATTCTTATCACTAAAAGGATATATACATGCGTTTGAAAATTCTGCTTCTAATACCGATTTTTTTTGCGTTGCTCATTGGGTGCGGTGCTAAGCAAATGGTTATAGGCGAATTCTACTTGGATATGAAGAAATACGAAAAGGGCATCGAGACATTCAAAAAGGACTTGCGTGACAATCCTTACAACGCTTCTACAAATTACTATTTGGGTCGATTTTTACTTGCCGATGGTCATTATCAGGAAGCTGTCAAATACTTTAAAAGTGCAACAAAACTGGGCATGCAAAACGCCGATTACAACTTTTGGCTTGGTGTTGCCTATGGAGTTTCCAAGCAACCGCATCTTGAACGCAAAAGCTACCAGACAGCGCTGTCCATTAAAAAAAAGCATACCCAGGCATTGACATATCTGGGCCATAACCAACTTGAAAGTGGTGAATACCAGGCAGCGCTTAAAAGCTATGAAAAGGTTCTCAAATTAAGGCCTGCAAACCCATCGGCCCTTTACAACCGTGGCCTGATAATGAAAAAATTCGACAGAACGCCTGAGGAAAAAAAGGCCTGGAAGGAATATCTTGCTTCCTATCCATCAGGCTCCATGGCCCGCCGTGCTGTAAACCATCTTAATGTACTGGGGGATTTCGAATACAGGAATTACATCATCGGTAGCCGTACCGTGACTCTGGAAACGATCCAGTTTGAACCCTTCACAGCAAAAGTCTGGAAGGGCTCCCGCCCCTCACTTGATCTTTTAGGTTCGATTTTGACCAATGCCAAGAAGATCACTCTTCAGATTGTTGCCTATCAAAAAAACAACAAGCCTCTTGCCGAGTCAAGGGCCAAAAGCATCAAAAAGTACCTGCTGAAACATTTCTCCAAGATTAGGCCGAACCGAATCATGGTAAGCTGGTTCGACGTGCCTGAGAAAATTACTGTAAACAAAAAGACCTTTAAACTTGAAGAGTCCATCAATTTTTTTGCAACACGATGATTGTTTTGGAGTAAATACTATATTTTTTACAATCTGGTGTGACTAAATCGGTTTTCAAACGTATATATATGTAATCGAAAAAGCAGCGGGTAGGAGATAAAAGGGATACCTGATTCATGAGTCAATCCGAGGACTACATGGTTATCCAAAAAGTTTTGAGTGGTGATGTTGATGCGTACGGCTCTCTTGTTAGTAAGTATCAGAAATCTATATACAATCTTATGTATCGCCAGACAAGGCTAAAAGAAGAGGCTGCGGACCTGACCCAGGAGACGTTTCTCAAGGCATACGAGAGACTGGAAAGGTTCCGGCCAGAAGGAAAATTTTTTTCATGGCTGTACGCTATCGGGATCAATTTGGTCAGAGACTGGGCCCGCAAAAACAGGATAGCCACTGAAAAAAAGGATTTACTATTTACTGAGCTTGCCCGCAATGACCAAGCAGTAGAGAGTGACGAACTTCTGGACTTAAAGCATAATATGGAGGCCTTGCTGCAAGCCTTGGGCAGCATGCCGCTGGAATACAGAGAAGCGATAATACTCCGTTACCGTGAGGAGCTTTCCATGAAAGAGATCGCAGAAATTTTCAAGCTTTCTGTTAGCGGGGCAAAAATGCGTGTCCACCGGGGCCTAGAAAAACTACGCAAGTTGCTTTTGGAAAACAAACATGAGTGAGAAAAAACAATCTATATATGATGACTCTTCAAAGGTACCGAATGAGAAAGAGTTCGAAAAGCTGGCCGGTATGCTTAGGGAGCTTCCCTTTGTTGAACCTCCTTCCGGACTTGCTTCCTCTGTTCTCAGGCGCATTCGTCCTAAGAAACAGCCTTTATGGAGACGGCTGTACAACTTTGCGACCACCCGTCGTGCTATTAGCTTTTCCCCGATGCAGCTATCAGCAGCAACTCTATGTCTGTTCCTTGCATTTTTCTTGGGCTTTTGGGCAGGAAAAGATAGAATACCGCACCCCATTAAAGACATGCACAGCGGATCGGTTTCGTTAAGCCTCACAAGCAAAGATCCGGCAGCAAATTACTATTTGGGTCGGAGCCTGTTGATCGCAGACAGGCCGGAACAAGCCATTTATTACTTAAAACAGGCAACGAAACTTCTGCCTAACAAGGCTGAATACTTCTTTTGGCGCGGGGTTGGCCATTATGCGATGATGGAACACGACCTGGAGAAGCAAAGTTATATGCAGGCTATCGAGCTTGATCCGAATTGCCTGTCTGCACATCTCTATCTTGGCCACAACTTCATGGACATGAACCTATATAATGAGGCCTTACAGCAATATGACAGGGTTTTGGAAATTGACCCCGGCTTTCTCGAAGCATTATACGGCCGGGGATTGGTCCTGGGACAGATTGGAAAGGCTGATGAAGAGGCATCGGCCTGGAAGAAATATCTTTCTTTGAAAATAATGGGAAAGTGGGCGCAGAGGGCAGTAGAACACCTCAATACATCGGGGGATTTCAGCTATAGGGCTCATCAACTGGGGTTTCGTAAGGTAGTTCTTCGGCAAATAGCCTTTGGTCCTTCTGGGGAGCTAACAGAACAAAGTTGCGAGTCGCTGGAGCGTATAGGCCAAATATTAATAAATAGCCCGAGGCTTGCACTGCACTTGGTGGTATATGTAAAAGATAACCCTGTTTTGGCAAAGATCCGGGTTAAAAGTCTAAAACGCTTTCTTGTCACAACATTTCCTGATGTTGCACCTCGTCGTTTGAAAATAAGCTGGTTCGGCGTGCCGGAAGTAGTGAGTGTTTCTGGCAAAACATATACACAGGAAGAATCTGTCCTGTTCATCGGACAAAAAGAGGATATAGCTTTAACAAAAGGAGCACGAATATGAAAAAGCAATTGTTCAAAAAAACATCCATTTTTATTGTTGTCATGGCAGTGGTTATGGCGTTTGCCTTGTACATGATCCCTGTTCCGGCAACTGCCCA